>NZ_JAMZEE010000100.1:0-1099 GCF_024704895.1 Bacteroides muris (ex Fokt et al. 2023)
TACATCATGGCCATTGTTTCTAGTGTTTTAATGATTGGTGATTCATGGTTAGCATACGGGTCTCCATTCCAGGAAGTTTTCCAGCTGGAAGGTTTTCCAAGCCTGCATTTCCACGTCCCAGAAGGCTATGGTGCTTGTCACTCTTGTAATGTCGTAATTCTTGTTGAAGTCTGCCTTGTAGGGCATCAGGGTGGCTTTTACGAGTTTGAATGTCCCGTCCTGCTTGTGGTAGGCTATGACAGCATGCCCGTATTGCATGTGGTCTATCAGGCTTTCTATCCGTTGGGTCATCCATGTGGCGCATGTTTCCGTGTAGTTCTTTTCCAGCATGATACGTATTTTCCATAGGTTTCTCAGTGCTTCGTGAAGTGAAGCGTTCTTTGTTGACTTTCTCATTTTGTAGTCTTTAGAATTAATAATTGTATTGGTTTGACAGGCGGTGTGGCTTCATCCTTACCAAAGTGGCGGCAAAGATAAGTGGTTTATTCCTTAAGTTGTTTATATTTAATTATTGTCAATAAGTTTCGTGGTTTCTGCCCTTTTTTGTTTTATTCCCTATATCTCTCCTGCTACCTTCATTTCCCGCCACACTTCACCGAACTCTTGTATTATAGTGTTTTCTGACAGTCTTTTATAGTCTGGCGTTCTGAAGTCGAAATGTGAGTATGCCCATTGTGCCAATGCCTTATGGCTTGTCGGCTTTTCTTCTATAAAGTACCTTGACTTTTTCCATAGTATGATGTCTTTAATGACTTCTTTCCTGTATTGTGGCAGTATTCCCATAACCTCCCCGCTTGCGGGACGTCCTACTCCCGCTTTAGGAGCTGATATACCGTGCTTTACATCCGTTTCCGGTGTGTGTTTTTTTGTTTTTTTTCCTTACTTTGGAGTGTCTCTTTTGCCTTCATTCTCTAATGCTTTTGGGTTAATAATTAAAATTACTGTAGTTTGTAAAATAAATGCAAAGGTATGCCAAGTTTTCGTTTTTGTGGAGGAAAGGCGGGAATAAAAAATCGGGTTTTATCTTTATGATGGGTTAATACGTTGATATATAAATGGAAATGACTTTGGGCTTGAAGCGTTTTTTAAACGTTCGTTT
>NZ_JAMZEE010000101.1:0-1081 GCF_024704895.1 Bacteroides muris (ex Fokt et al. 2023)
CCCGAGGCATGCGCGAACTCACGGATGCGGTCGGTCGACACACGGACGTCGACGGGGCGGTCAAGGTACTCCATACTGACATCTTCCAGCAAGGGGCTTTTCAGCCAGGTGCCATAGCCGTCGTCCGGCACCTCTCCGCTGCCGGACGCGGGACAGGGTTCGAAATGGGAGCGATAGACCTTGGCAGGTCTCAAATGCCCCCGGCTGTTCAACACCGGCAGATACTCCCCCGGCAACTGTTCTCCGGGGGCAAAGCTGTGGAAGCGTCCCTCGTGCCACACGGCCCCCCAGTTGTGTCCCCAGTCCATACGGGTCCACAGGGTCCTGTCCATCACTACGGGTATGCCGGCGGCACGCATCACGAACAATCCCAGGTCGCACAGGCCCTCACATCGGGCACCTCCCCAGGCATACGTCTCTTCGATGGTGGGATAGAAGGGCAGGGAGTTCTTCTTGTACCGCATCACCGTTGCAAGCCTCTTGTTCAGCAGCGAGCAAGCCTCCAGCGGAGAGGAGACACCGGAGGAGTCGAGCAGAGGGATGAACCTATCCATCATCTCCTTCCGTAGTCCCGAGGGATATTCCCTACTGATGCGATAGGGCAGAATGTAGCGGCAGAAGACGGGAAAAGGCACTTGCCGCGCCCAAGGTTTCCGCCACGCCTCGAAGGCGAGGTCGATATTCCGCACCAGAAAGGCGCTGTCCAGTGTCCGGATGTCCTTGTAACGGTGGCGCTCCCCCATGCGTCCGGCCCTTGCCAGCGAGTCGAGGTGTGCGTTGCACGCCTCCTCCCTGGGGAAATCCGTCAGCCGCGGACGGTATCTCCCCCCTCCGGGAAGCGCGTAGAATTCCTCCTCGTAGAAGTGGTAGGGCATGTTCGCTATCAGGAAACGGGCGGCGGCCTGTTTCAGGCTGTCGTCCTTGTAGTGCAGCAGCACGCCTTCCAGTTCACGGCGGTTGTCGCCGGCAGAGGCAAGGGCACGCTCCAGCGCAGCATCCCGGCGGCACGACTGCAAGCACAGCACAACAAGGAATGCGCATGCCGGAAAAAAGCGGAAAGTTCTTCTTCTTATATCCATGG
>NZ_JAMZEE010000102.1:0-1058 GCF_024704895.1 Bacteroides muris (ex Fokt et al. 2023)
CAATCTGATTTTCCGTCAGTCACTTGTTTCCGTTGCCGGATGCTCTTCAAGCGTATGGCTGGCAGTGGCAAGGTTTTCGAGTTGAATACGCTCCGCAGGAGGAAGATTCTGCCCGAAACGGCTCTGCCGTCCGACCTTGCCGCTGCCATCAAGCCATACACTACCTTTGCATCCGGGCATCGGGAACGGGTGGCTGACGGGATGAACATTAGCTATACCATAGGTTGCTGCCCTTGCCGCAAGAGAAGAACAATGTTATCGGGGTTCCTTTCTTGGTGGCGCAGATTTCATTTATTACAAACTGCCTGAGCAGGATATTTTTTTACTGCATATCCCGAATGCAATGGTTACAACCATTTCAAGGCTATAAACGTCATAACTGATGCCGTCTGACTGTTTGATATATCTCCTCGTTTCAACTTCGTCCAGTTTCTTATGCTTGTGAATGGAATGAACCACCTTACATATATCACGAGAGGGCACCCCGAATAAATAAGCTATCTCAAACTTTGTTATCCATATAAGTGCAGACTGTAGTACAAAACATCCGACATCGAACAGCTATCAACAGCCTTCTAAGAAATAACAACTATGAAAAAGGAACTTT
The DNA here is from genome assembly GCF_024704895.1 of Bacteroides muris (ex Fokt et al. 2023). Taxonomy (NCBI): domain Bacteria; kingdom Pseudomonadati; phylum Bacteroidota; class Bacteroidia; order Bacteroidales; family Bacteroidaceae; genus Bacteroides; species Bacteroides muris (ex Fokt et al. 2023). Next base: position 608 of record NZ_JAMZEE010000102.1, read on the forward strand.
TTGATTTAGATATTTGGTTGCTGACTAGAGAATATTAGCCTAAACCCAACCATGATGATTCACCGAAACGACAAGAAATACCAGTTATGTATCATATAATATGAATGAAACCACCCAATAGGCAAGCCTATCAACATATGATATTAAGTAGAATAAACAGGGCTAGTATTTACAACCAGTTATTACTCAATAATTTGCAAGTAATAAGTCAGAAATATGGTCGTAACCTTTAAGGGTACATTCTAAGGGGTGAAGATTTAACGCTTTTATTGATTCTTAACTCATTTGGAGTGTCAATACGAGCGGTTTCTTCTTTTTTCGATGCAATTTATTTCCGATATTCCACTTCTATTTTGGCTCATTGCTTAAGCCTGTACAAAATTATATAGAAAAATCGAGTTTTTCTACACCGGCACAATAAAAACCGAGGCCAACCCTGAAACTCTGCTTC
>NZ_JAMZEE010000103.1:0-1006 GCF_024704895.1 Bacteroides muris (ex Fokt et al. 2023)
ATACTTCATACTTGTGACTACCGGGAACTGGTTCATTTTAATATCATCACCTGCCATACTTAACACATTTAAGGGGCAAGAGATACAACAGCATAAAGGTTATGCAATTCCCAAAGTTTTATTAAGTAAAAGATATAGAGCGCCAATTAATCCAAATATCGCTTTCTTTATTGTATACTCTAAATTTCAAAGAGTCTCCAGTATATGAGACTTTAATTTGGAAATAATATCCCATTGCTTCAATAGATAGGAATAGGCCATTAATTCCTGAGCCGTCTTCGGTAGATATAGCATATCCGCAACTTGTTCCAACATTTTTCAAATCATTGCTTGATAAATATCCTACATTCCTCATCGTTTTCAATAATAACGTGGATAATAGTATAAGTCCGCTATTTCCTTCTGAATCCAAACACCGAATTTTCTGAGGATTCGTCATTTCCGTCATTTGGTCTTCCCTAATATCCTGCTTCTCTGCCATACCTTGTACGTTTAATGGGCAAAGAATACAGCAGAGAAGCAAGAGGCTAAATACGGCTTCCAAGTTTAGTAATAGTTATTTAAGCCCAATTAGACCAAGTGTCCCAATTTCCACCATTGTACAGCAATACTCTTTCCTTAGATGGGTAGCCGGATACACTGTATACTATTTGGGCTATTCCGGCTACACTCTTAAAAACGAGCATTAATCCATAATATCCAGAAGGTATATTTTTGGTATTTCCGGTGACATAATACATTCCAGCAGTCTTTAATTCATTTGCATCACCTTCAAACTGGCCTCTATCCCGGAATAACGCTCCCAACAAATCCTCTTTCTTAATCTTCACCTGCGAGCCATTAGCTGCTTCTGCGTATATGTATGCTGCATCAGTAGCTTGAGCAAAACTGTTCATTTTAATATCACTTGCCATATTCTTACATTTAATGGGCAGAAGATAGGGTAAGAAATGAAAGGAGCAAATTATGTTGCCAGACTAGGTAAGCATTATTGACTTCCAGCTGC
>NZ_JAMZEE010000104.1:0-996 GCF_024704895.1 Bacteroides muris (ex Fokt et al. 2023)
AGGGGCGAATCCTCCGGATTATGAAAACTTTATGTTCGATGCTTTATTAATTGCATATAAATTCTTACTTTTAAAGGAGAAAAACAGAATCCTATGAATTACGGTTACATCAGAGTGAGCAGTGAGAAACAGACCGTTGAAAACCAACGGTACGAGATAACTGAATACTGCAAGCGCAAGGGGCTCATTATAGATAAGTGGATTGAAGAGAGTGTGTCTGGTGCCAGGCATCCCAATGTGCGGAAATTAGGTAAGATACTGAATACGATAGACCAAGGCGATACCATATATGTTACGGAACTTTCAAGGCTTGGACGCTGTGCGTATATGGTTATAGCTATCATATCTCATTGTCTGATTGCCAAAGCCAATATTGTGGAAATCCGTGATGACAAGCTTATTAAAGATGATTCAGATTCTGTGCAAGATACGTTTTTAAAGGTCTTATTTGCTCAAAGGGAGCGGGAAGATATATCAAGGAGAACCAAAGCCGGACTTGCCAGGCGGGTAGCCATGGGGATGAAGCTTGGACGAAAACCAGGTGTTCAGAATTCCCATTATAAATTGACTGGAAAGGAACGGCTAATAAAAAAGATGTTTGAATACGGATATTCCAAAGCCGCTATTTGTAGAAGGCTGCAATGTAATCCGATAACTTTGGATAGGCATCTTATAAGGATGTGCTATTTTCTACCTTGTAATTGAGTTTTATATCTTTGCGTGAAAAATGATTTACGCGTATATTAGAGTCAGTACAGATAAACAAACGGTTGAGAATCAGAAATTCGAGATAGAGAAGTTTTGTAAGATAAGAGAACTGCAAATAGACAGATGGGTGTCGGAAACCATATCCGGTACCAAGTCTGCAAAAGAACGGAAGCTTGGCGCTTTGCTGAAAAAACTTAAAAAGGGTGATACCCTTATTTGCTCTGAAATTAGTCGTCTTGGGCGTCGTCTGATGGAAGTGATGAGCATTCTAAACACTCTCATGCAAAA
>NZ_JAMZEE010000105.1:0-995 GCF_024704895.1 Bacteroides muris (ex Fokt et al. 2023)
ACGTGAGTTCGGGATAAGAACTTTATTTTTTTCAACCAAGCAAAAGACATAGAGTATTGGGCGGCCTGTCAAGGTCGCCTGATTTATTTGTACAGGCTGGAGTTAATCCCAGAGGACAAGCTGCCCGTTTGACTCGGGTACCTCAAAGTCAAAGTTCACCTCCGGCTTTGTGGCGAAGAAACAATACGCGCCCATTGCCGCAAGCAGGTTCATGAGGAAGTTGTGTACGCTGCGGTGGCGGGAGTGGACGAGCTGCGCCACATTCTTCAGCATGTCGTTTATGGATTCGATGATGCTCCTTTTACGAAGCATCATCTTGTCATAGAACGGCATGAGACGCTGTTTCATGTTCGAGCGAAGGCCTGTCACAATATGTATGCCGTCATCCCAGAGATGTCCGAAAAGAGACTGCGATATATATCCCTTGTCAGCATATAGTTTTCCGAACACCCTGTCAGTCAGCGTGTCAATGACAACCTCGTTGCGGTCGTCCACATTGGCGCGTGTTAGTACAAAGTTGATCAGCTCGCCTTTTTCGTTACATAGCAGATGCAGCTTGAAGCCGACATACCATCCCATAGTGCTCTTCCCTTTGGCCGCGATATCCTTGAACACCTTCATGTTGAACTGGCGCTTGTTGTGTATGACCGGAATGCAGGTGCTGTCCACAAAACTTATCCCCGTGCACTCTCCGAAACAAGCGAGCCGCAGAAACATGGTCAGAGCCACGAAACATCGGGGCATGACCTCCACGAAGCGGTTGTAGGAGAATGTCTGCGGAAACAGATGCTTCCAGTGAATGCGCACACATCCCAGATAATAGTGCTTGAAGTTTCGGTACGAATTGAAGTGGAAACAGATCAGAATCGTGATGACTTCGGCATCCGACATCATGCGCTTTCTTTTCCGTTTTGGAGTGTCTGTTGTGGACGGAAGGGCGTTTTTTGCCATCTCAACCTCAAATTCCTTGCAGAAATCATCGGCAATACAAAAAA
>NZ_JAMZEE010000106.1:0-989 GCF_024704895.1 Bacteroides muris (ex Fokt et al. 2023)
GTTTGTTGCTTTTTCAAACGGTTTCATGTCAGCCCCAGTCTCCGCAATTATAGCCGAAGCGGCGCGTTCTTTAACACCGGGGATGCTCTGTAGACGTTTGAATTGTTTCGGGAAGTGTTCCTGGCACATGGAAATGAGAGCATTCCTGCATTCTTCGATTTGTCGCTCGATTACCCCTATAAGCTCTGCGTATTGCTTTAACAAACAGATGTCTGCCTGGTGAAAGTCACCCGTTACGGCATCCTTTATAATGTTGCGTCCGTATTTCCGTAGGTTTTTTCCATGAATGAGTTTCACCAGCTCCTCAGGGTCTGTTATCCCGGTTATTATTGCACGGACGCACTTCTGATAGCTTTTTCCATTGACTCGGGAGACATAGTTACTTAACCGGAAGCCACATCGCTGTAAAGCAGCGTCCTGTTTATTGCTGTTATACGTCAGGTCCTCATTCAGGTCGAAGATGCGACGGTTATACTTGCGCATGTCCTGCACTGTCTTATCTGGCACAAAACTTCCACGAATCAGATTCTTCAACAAGCATTCCGCTATCCATTGGGCATCCTTCACATCACTCTTGCGACCGGGAAGCTGCTTTATAAAATAAGGATTTACCAATTTGAGAGACATACTCTCGCACAAGGCATTCCACACAGGGACCCAATAGGTTGAAGTGCTTTCCATTGCTGCCTCTGTCACCCCATGAGAAACCATCTCGGAACACATAAGTTCTAAATCAGGAGTCAATGTACCATAAACTTTTGCAAAAATAACGGCCTCTGTATTATCCATCACACAGAGATAAATTGTATCTTTGTGGACATCAAGGCCGGCCACGATTCTGTCTTTGTCCATATTTGAGATTTTTTAGTTACACTCCTTAAATATAGGACATTCGTAACAATTAAACGAAGTATGAAGCAGAGTTTCAGGGTTGGCCTCGGTTTTTATTGTGCCGGTGTAGAAAAACTCGATTTTTCTATATAATTTTG
>NZ_JAMZEE010000107.1:0-905 GCF_024704895.1 Bacteroides muris (ex Fokt et al. 2023)
TGCCCCTTAAATGTGAGATTATGGCAGAGAAGCAGGATATAGCAATGAATCAGTTCCAGATAGTAAGTGGTGCACCGTATGTATATGTGGAACTGGCAGATGGTAGTCAGGGGAAGATTAAGAAGAGCAATTTGTTGAGTGAAATGTTTCAATATAGAGGAGACGTTTCTGATAATTATGACAATTTCATAGAGAATGGAATTTACCAGATATATTCCGGTTCAAATGTAACGAATGCTCCAGATGGTATATCCTTTGGCTTCCTATTGGTATTTAAAACCAAATTCTATTTGGCTCAAATTGCCTTAGAAGTACGTCTCGGCAACATAGCGGTGAAGTTAAGAACCAATTCAGGACCTGCATGGTCTGGATGGAAGTCAGTAACTCTTACCTAATCTAATATCAGGAATTCTTGTCAGTCAGCTTCCTATATTGCTGACTGACAAGAATTATAAAAAAGTAGAATGAATAAATTGCTCTATTATAGGTAATTTATATTTTCCTCCAATCTGTATAATTGATAAAAGACGTTGTTCCACTTCCTTCTCTAATATATGTCCTTCCACCACCACTTACCATCTGAAAGATAAATTGGCTACCACTTACATCTCCTTTAGATGCACGCTGCACATGAATACAAATACCATATTCTATCGGTGAATTCATGGTAAGAGCAATATGTAAAATGCTTAGTCCCGTATTACAAATTTTGTAAGCTTCATTTAAATCGTTTAAAACGGTGATTCCAATTCCCTTAATAGACAGTAATGCACTTAATGAGGAAAGCTCCATCTTAGCTTGCCCACTATCTGTTTTTTCCCCATACACATACTTCATACTTGTGACTACCGGGAACTGGTTCATTTTAATATCATCACCTGCCATACTTAACACATTTAAGGGGC
>NZ_JAMZEE010000108.1:0-820 GCF_024704895.1 Bacteroides muris (ex Fokt et al. 2023)
TAACCCGTTGGTTGAATTAAAATTCTAAATATTTACAAATGAAAAAGTTGCACAATTTGCGGATTATTATTAAATTAGTGGTAACCACACCGTTAACTACTATTGCACTGCTTATGCGCAACTTCATAGCAAATTTCGTCAGAATCCTCGGAATCTGCAAGGATTTTGCCGGAAATCGAGTTAATGAACATGGAAACGTACCCAGGTGCGGTGTTGTTCCCAAGTTTTCCGACCTTGAAGTCATTGCTCTCGGGATAACCGCCGAGTCCTTCGGCTTCGACAGCGCGAATCTTCTTTTTTATCGTCTGCACCATGAGTGTAAGGAGGATTTGCCTAACCTGATCAGTCGCAGACAATTCAATGCCCGACGCAAGCTCACGGCCCGACTTGCAGAAGAAATCCGCAAGGATGTAGCCAGAGCTATTGATGGCCCCGAAGATGTATTCTGCATTGATTCTAAACCAGTAAAGGTATGCCGGAACGCACGGGCCAAACGATGCACCATGGGACAAGACAATCCCGATGCTGCTCCCGACTGGGGATACTGCGCTTCGCAAGGCTTGCATTATTATGGCTATAAGCTCCATGTTGTCTGCGGAATACTTGGTGTTATCCATTCCTTTGACATGACTGCCGCAAGTGTTCATGACCTTCATTATCTCAAGGACGTACGCTGGGAATATCATGATTGCATGATGCTTGGAGACAAAGGCTATCTCTGTGCTGAGATTCAGAAGAATCTCTTTGAGGCAGCAAATATCACTCTTGAAGTTCCATATCGGCTGAATCAGAAAAACTGGCATCCGCCTACATGGGCATA
>NZ_JAMZEE010000109.1:0-756 GCF_024704895.1 Bacteroides muris (ex Fokt et al. 2023)
TCGCGTACTAAGAACTTTGTAATCGGTTGTTTTACAGTCGACATAGTAATTGTATGCGGAAAAAAGGACGTTTACAAAAGAAAAAAGGAACGGCTTACGGATGAAGTATCAATGTTTAGCTTCGTCTATAAGCCGTTTCTTCTCTTTCTTCTGATTTCCCTCAGTCGCTTGTTTCCGTTGCCGGATGCCTTTCAAGCGTGTGGCTGGCAGTGGCAAGGTTTTGGGGCTGAATACGCTCGAACTTGTTTGAGGAAGATTCTGTCCGAAACGGCTCTGCCGCCTGACCTTGCCAATGCCGTCAAAGCCACACGCTACCTTTGCATCCGAGCATCGGGAACAGGTAGCTGACGGGATGAACCTCAACTATACCATCGGTTGTCGCCTCTGACGCAGGAAACAAACAATGTTATTATAGATGTTACTTTGGTTGCACTCATTTTACTGATTATACACTGCCTGAACAAAATACTCTCTTTACTGCATATCCTGAATGCAACGGCTATAACCATTTCAATATCATAAACGTCATAACTGATGCCATCCGGTTGCTTGAGATACTTCATCGTGTCCAATTCGTTCAGTTCCTTGTTCTTGTAAATGGTATGAATCGCCTTGCGGACATCGCATGAGAACACACCGAACAGGTCGGCTATCTCAAATTGTGTCATCCACACGGGTGCTGTCGGCATAATGACTACACCCGTTTCACTGATTGTTATTATTCCTCTGTCCATAATGTACTGAATTGATACTGTT
>NZ_JAMZEE010000010.1:0-109225 GCF_024704895.1 Bacteroides muris (ex Fokt et al. 2023)
CTATCATATCTCATTGTCTGATTGCCAAAGCCAATATTGTGGAAATCCGTGATGACAAGCTTATTAAAGATGATTCAAATTCTGTGCAAGATACGTTTTTAAAGGTCTTATTTGCTCAAAGGGAGCGAGAAGATATATCAAGGAGAACTAAAGCCGGACTTGCCAGGAGGGTAGCCATGGGGATGAAGCTTGGACGAAAACCTGGTGTTCAGAATTCCCATTATAAATTGACTGGAAAAGAGCGGTTAATAAAAAAGATGTTCGAATACGGTTATTCAAAAGCTGCCATCTGCAGAAGGCTACAATGCAATCCGGTTACTTTGGATAGGCACCTTATCAGAATGTGTTATTTTCTGCCATGCCGTTGAGTTGCATATCTTTGCGTAAAAAATGATTTACGCATACATTAGAGTATCAACAGACAAACAAACTGTTGAGAACCAACGCTTCGAAATCGAGAAGTTTGCCCGTGTCAGAGAATTAAATATTGATAAGTGGATATCGGAAACGGTATCCGGAACCAAGTCCGTTCAAAAGCGAAAATTGGGTCCACTTATTAAGAAACTGAAAAAAGGTGATACGCTTATAGCTTCTGAAATAAGTAGGCTTGGTCGCCGTTTAATGGAAGTTATGTCAATCCTCAATACACTTATGCAAAAGAAAATCACGGTTCTAACCGTAAAAGAAAAATATGAATTGGGCAATAACATTCAATCTCAAATACTTGCTTTCGCCTTCTCCCTATCTGCCCAGATAGAGAGAGACCTGATAAGCCAACGGACCAAAGAAGGCCTTGCCAGGCGTGTTGCCGAAGGACAGAAATTAGGGCGGCATAAGGGTGGAAAGAATTCGCATTACAAGCTTACAGGAAAGGAACCTCTCATTAGAACTATGCTCGAATATGGTTATTCGAAGGCTGCTATCTGTCGTAAGCTTAAATGCAATCCTAAAACATTGGATGACCATTTGCGGAGAATGTCATGTCCTACATAAAAATTAAGTCATACGTTACTTTTGCCACTGTTCTATTAATTCATAGTTATGGCAAAAGCAGAAATCTTATTCAAGGTCATCCGCAAATGGGAAGGCGGATGGAGTGACCACAAAAATGACAAAGGTGGCAAAACCAATATGGGGATAACCTTGTCTACGTGGAAATCATGTGGTTATGACAAGGATGGTGACGGAGACATTGATGCGGATGATTTACGCATGATTACTCCGGACGACGTTTTTCATGTTTTCAAGAAGTATTATTGGGACCGTTACCAAGCGGACTTCATACACAACCAGTCCATTGCGAACATCTGTGTGGATTGGGTGTGGGCCTCCGGACGTCCCGGTATCACAAGGGTACAACAACTACTGCAAATCAATGTAGACGGCATCGTAGGTCCTCAGACGGTTGCAAGTATCAATCTGGCCAACCAACGGCAGCTGTTCGAAGCTATCAAGACAGACAGAATCCGGTTTATTGAAGAAATCTGTAAAAGGGACCCGTCGCAGCTTGTATTCCGGAAAGGATGGCTGAACCGGGTCAATGATTTCAAGTTCTCTGTCCGTTGAATTCTTGTCCTTTTTTCCACTCTTTTCAGCCTTTAGTTTTGTGTCCGGAACTAAAGGCTTTTTTATGGCAATAACTGAAGAAAAGAGTTTAATGACCTCCGAGAAATTCAATCGAGGAGTTGAGAACTGGACGTGGAAAGTTAGGAATACCTCCGTAAATATTCTACAACGGACACACGCAACCGGTAGATTGCGTAGGGAACTACAATCCCGTTGGCTGAAAGACCGTGAAGGTGGACCGGCTTATGTCGGTCTGGGGTTCCGCTTTGCCCGGTATGGTGCGTACCGGGAGTATGGCGCCGGGCGTGGATATATCGTCAAGAACGGAATTATAATGAAGGGACATTCGGCATGGAGCGATAAGAAGAAACGTCAGGAACTGCGTTCTCTACGTGTTTCTGAATATCGCATCCGTCGCATGCGTACCGTTGACGAACACTATGCCGTTATCCGGCGAAGTCCCCTACCCTGGTTAGACCCTCCCATTGTGGATAACATCGAATCACTGGCTGATTTATCCGGAGAGTATTACGGTGACCAGGCACTCAAGAATGTGCTTCAGAAGTTTGATAAAATAACAATCGAAAAACGTTATGGCAAAAAATGACAAGACTGTCAAAAGAGGTGTCTACTTGTACATCGATGGCAAGGAAATTAAGAATGACATCAATTCCATTGATTTGGAGATGAAACGCCTACAGCGTGACATTAAGGAAATGACACGCGGCTCTGAGGAATACAACCGCACCATGGCGAAGATACAGCATCTTCAGGGGATTTTAAAACAGCATCGCCAGGAGATAAAAGGCATCACCGCCGAAACCAAGAAAGCGACTGTCAGTATTGGTAGTATGGTGGACTGGTTCAACCGTTTCGGTGGAGTTATCTTGTCCGTAATAGGTTTCCTGACCGGTTTTACCCTCGCCTTGCGCGCCATCAGAGACGAACGCAACAAGTTGGAGGAGTCCCAGGCCGGACTGAAAGCCTTGACCGGACTTGATGATGACAGCATTGCCTGGTTGACCGGGCAGGCCAAGACTCTTTCCACCACCATGACAAAAGAGGGCTTGCGTGTCCGCCAATCGGCAGCCGAGATCCTGGATGCGTTCATGCTGGTCGGTTCGGCCAAGCCGGAACTGCTTGGAGACAAGGAAGCGCTCAAGGCTGTTACGGAGGAAGCCATGCGGTTGCAGGCGGCAGCCAAAGACATCACCCTGAACGAAGCGGTTGATTCGCTTACTTTATCACTCAACCAATATGGGGCGGCAGCAGACCAGGCAGGACGGTTTACCAACGTATTGGCTGCCGGCTCCCAGGCAGGTTCCGCCAATATCGCAAGCCAGGCAAAGGCTATCCGGAATGCAGGTACCGCAGCGGCTTCGGCCAATGTTCCCATTGAACAGACGGTCGCATTGATCGAAACGCTTGCCTATCGGGGTATAAAGGATGAAGTGGCCGGAACGGGATTGAAGAAATTCTTTCTTGTTCTTCAGACCGGAGCGGACGAGACCAACCCTAAAATTGTCGGGTTGGATAAGGCACTGGAGAATCTGAAGAACAAGAACATGGACGCAGGCGCCATCAAGAAAATGTTCGGGGAGGAAGGCTACAATACCACATCCGTAATCCTTCAGAACACAGAGATGGTGAAAGACTTCACCGCTGCCGTCACCGGTACCAATGTGGCGTATGAGCAGGCGGCCATAAACAGTGATACTGCACAGGCCAAACTGGAGCAGGCACGTAATAAGATGAAGCTGGCAGCCATTGATTTGGGAGAGAAACTGAATCCGGCTCTGACGGTGAGTACGAATATGCTGACCAATGTGCTCAAGTATTTGCCGGGATTGATTGACTGGTGCAACAAATGGGGTGGTACCGTCCTATATGTGGCATCTTGTATCGCTGTTTACACATTACGGACGAAAGCTGCCACTATCGCTTCAAAGGCTTGGAACGCCATCACCAAGACGGCTACCGCATTACAGCTTGCCTACGGTATTGCTGTCAATACAGTTTCAGGTTATACCGTTACTTCTTTTACCCAGCTTCGCAGGTTGAGCACGCTTTTAGCTGGACATAATATACTACTAAAAACTGTCCGCGTATCCACCTACCTCTTTGCAGGAGCCATGCAAGTGCTGCAAGGCCGTGTGGACCTTGCTGCAAAATCCATGCGGGCTGCTTGGACGGTTATGAAGCTGAGTCCGGCAGGTGCTCTATCTACGGTTCTTCTTGCAGGTGGCGCAGCTTTTTTATACTTATACAAACGTGCCCACGAGTACGTTGATGTTCAAAAAGCCACAAATCGTCTCCAAAAAGAGGCTGCCAAATCCACCGCTGACCAGCGCAAAGAGTTGGATACCTTGTGGATGGTAGCGCAAAACAATCGTGTTGCTATGGATAAACGTAGAGAAGCCATGGAAAAAATCAACAAGATTGCTCCCGATTACTTGGGTGACATCACTTTGGAGACAATCAACACGCAAAAGGCGGCTGATGCCAAGGCCCGATATGTAGAACAGCTACAAAAAGAGGCGATGTTGAAAGGTGCATCATCCTATATTGAGTCCGAGAGCAAGAAACTAATCGAATACCAGGTAGAACTGGACAAGGCATTGGCTGGTCAAAAGAAAGCGCGTGAAAGTGCTACGTATGCCCAAACTGGATTCACCGCTTACGATGCAGCGGTAGAACAGCTAAAATTCAACATTGAACACACTAAGAAGGCTATCGAAAGCTATATGACCATTTACGAACAAATTAGCAAGGAGCTGGAAGTTTCCACCAAAACAAACAGTGGAACGGATGGAAATTCCGGTGGCAATGGTGGTGGTAACGGAGGCAAATGTCCGATATGTGGGAACAAACCTTGCACCTGCGATAAAAACAACACTACCAAAGACAAGTTCGTCCAAGCTGAAGCCGACTACTATCGGCGCATCGCTGACATCAAACGGAAGTACCTCGCTGACGATAAGATGACCCAGGAGGAATACAACAAGCAAATGCGGGATGCGGAGATGCAACTGCTCAACGATAAGCTGAAGGTCAAGGGGCTTGAGCCTTCAGAGATTCAACGTATCAATGACCAAATACTTGATGCGGAAATAAAGGCGCGTGATGAATTGCGCAGGCTTGATGAACAGTCTGCCAAGGATGAAGAGAAACGCCGTAAGGAGCAGGCAGAAGAGACGTTTTCCCGTTTGGACAAAGAGTACCAAATGCAGGTGGAAGCTGCCGCCATGTACCATTATGAAAACAAGACTTCCGAGGAGGAGTATTTCAATGAGCTGCGCAGACTGCAAGATGTATATTACCATAAGGTTCTCAATGACGCGGCAATCAGTGAGGAGAAGAAAAACCAGGTACGTGAACAGATGCGTAAACGTAATCTGAAGGATGCCCAAAAAGATGCTGAAGAAGAAAAACGGATTGAACGTGAGAGGTTTGACATACTGTCTGACCTGGCGAAAGGCTTCGGAGAGACCATGGCGCAATTCTTCACGGACTCCGAGGTGTCTCTCAAGGACTTCCTGAAGAATATTCTTACTATGTCGCTTGATGCGTTGGAACGTATGATGATTATGGCCGTTACCGAACGCACCATCAAGAATATAGGTTCACTCGGCTTCGTAGGTGTAGCTAAAGCTGCCGGAGAGATTGCTCTGATAACTGCCGCATTTGAGACAGCCAAAGGGCTTATCTCCAATTTCTACACCGGCGGCTTTACTCCGTCCGGTGACTGGGATCAGCCACAAGGCATCGTGCATTCCAACGAGTTCGTCGCCAACCGTTTCGCTGTCGCCAATCCGAATCTGCGACCGATATTCGACGCCATTGACGTGGCACAGCGTAGCGGTAATGTCGGTAATCTGACAGCTGAAGACATAGCGGCTGTGGCAGGTCCCGGAAAGAGTACACGTACCGTACCAGCCAAAGCACCCGCTGCCAGTGCCACAACGACGACCAATGACCCGGCTATGGTGGCGATGCTGATAGAATGTACCCGCGTATTGCGGAAGCTTAAAAACAGGCTGGATGCCCCTTTGGTAGCGGAAACTTATGTTACCGGCAAACGGGGTATCAACCAGGCACAAAAAGAATATCAGAAGTTGAACAACAATAAATCACGCAACAAGCAATGACAGAATTATACATTGACGGGCAGTTGGCCGCCCTTCCTGAAGGGTTCAACATCACGTTCACCTCCGAGAATCCGTATTTCACCCGCAGTTCCAATTATTCCTTGGACATAGAACTCCCCATGCCTGCCAATCATGCCATATTCAAGCACGTGAACAGACTGGATGTGACGAAAAAAAAGACTATCCTTCCGGCCACACTCATCATTGACGCCAGATGCCTGCTTTACGGCAGTGCGGTTTTACTCTCAGTAGAAGATGCACTGGTTAAGGTACAGCTCGTATCGGGTAATGCGGAATTTAATCTGCTGACGAATGATGATCTGTATATTGACGAACTTGATTTAGGTACAATCAGTTGGCCGAACAACAATCAGAACCGTTTCCAGCCACCTGCCAATATGGTGAACTACTACGGTTCGGTGGACGACATTGAAGCTGTATGGTTGCCGGTGTTCTATCAGGAAGCCAAATGGGAGAACCTTCAGAACGATGCAATCTATGAGTTCGGCACGAACAATTTTACCCTTTGCCCCTATTATGGCCGTCGATGTGTACAACCATACCTTTTGACAGTCATCAAGAGAATAGTGGGGCATTTTGGCTATAGGTTCGATACCTCCTTCTTTGATAACAATTTCTTGCGTAACGTTTATGTATGCAGCGCGGTAAGCAGCAACCGGGTGGCCGCCGCATTGCCGCACTGGACTGTTTCCGAATTCTTTGATGAACTGGAGAAATTCCTTTGTGCGGTTACGGTGGTCAACGAACGCACCAAAGTAGTGAGCCTCGTAGGGCTTAACGATTATTTTACAGAATCCGGAAAGGAGATAATTCCTGCATCCTCCCTGCTACGGGAGTTCACTGTGGATATTGAAGATGAAAAGAATGAGAAAGACTTGAGCACTGGCAATGTGGGCTACAATCTGCCTTCCCATACGGATGACGGCTATCTGCGAATTGAAAGGGACATCATAGAGGCTGCATACAAACAAGAATATGATTCTTACGATGCAATGCTGGCCGCATACAACGGAATGGGTGACGGTGACAAGAAAAGTACAATCTTTATTGTTGGTAAACGGTATTATATCAACTACAATGAAAATGATAAGAATACGCTGCGTGAAGTCAATTTGTATGCGGATTTAATCCGTGACCCGGAATCGTCCGATGTAGAGACCTCACTCGGAATCGTCCCGGCTAAAATTATTCAGTTCAATGTCGGTGTGTATGGCTCTGTAGCTGATTACGATTTGTCCCGTCCGTACACCTCCATGGTATTGAACATACCCGCGGTGGGCTACCAGGCTACTGTTGCCAAGCAGGAGCGCTTCAATGTCCAGGAAGCCATAAACGGTGACGTGGAGCTGAAGGAGAAGCAGGAAAAAAACGGGCACATGGAAGTGGCTGTCAATACCGGTAAGTTCAACCGGCAGAACGTAACTTACAGCGGTCAGACACATGCCTATGATTATGCCTATCCTTTTACGGACTACCAGCAGAAGACCGGAGCACAGCTCACGGACTTCCTTCCGTATTCCCTAAGCTTGAACGATGTTTGTCCGGACAGTGTCGGACATCGGTTGTCGACACTCAGTCTGTTTCACTCCAATATCCCTTACACAATCCAGTTCCAAGCCAATAAGCTGCCAGATGTGAATAAGGTGTTTCTTATAGGCAACAAGCAGTATTTGTGCGAGAAGATTGAGACGGAAATAGATGTTGATGGATTAAGCAAGGTACTGAAGGGGACTTTTTACCGAATAGAATAAAAAAAGCTCTTTTTATTTGCATAAAGTAGAATTTTTACTACCTTTGCATCATTGAAACAACTAAGATATGGTTAAATCAAGAGAATTTCATAGTCAGATACTGAAACGTGGAAAGAAAAGAGGATGGCACTGGATAAAAGGTGAAGGAGACGGGAGCCATCGGATTTATGAAGACAAGAACGGTATCAGATACCCGGTGCCCTACCACGGCGCCAAAGAAATGGGTGAAGGACTAAGAAAGAAAATTATCAGGGATATGGAGCTTGAATAAGCTCCCCCTTTTCTCTATATGTTTGAAAGGAGGATTTTATTATGGGAAAACTTAAAGTGACAATTGAAAAAGGACCGGACTTGTTCGGTGCGTGGGCTGACAATGTTCCTGGTATCTATGGAGAGGGTGAAACTGTGCAGGAAACAAAAGAGAATCTTCTTGCCTCCATTGAACTGTATAAAAAACATAATTCTACAGTCCCTAAAGAATTACAAGGAGAAATATCCGTAGAATGGACTTTTGATGTACAGTCGTTCCTCCAGTATTATAGCGGCATTTTTACAAAGGCTGCATTGGAGCGTATAACAGGGGTCAACCAGAAACTTTTGGGACATTACGCATCCGGTCTGAAAAAACCGCGTAAAGCTCAGGTTGAAAAAATAGAAAGCGCATTGCATGGCTTTCTGAACGACATAAGCCAGGTGCACTTGGCATGATGTAAATTCCGATAATGGATTGAAAGATACTTCTCGGTCAATCGCGAGACCGTAAGGTTTTTAATGACAATTAGGAGGGCTTCCACGGGTTGGAAGCCTTTTTTGGTCTCTCTTTGTTGGATATGTGAAATAGAATTAACACCTTTGCAGTGCCCAATATAAACCAAACGTTTCAATTCCTTATGCCGTGCAACCCGTACTCAATCGGGTTCCGGGTGGTTCCGGTGGGCGCGCGGCATAAGGAATTGATTTTTTAGATATGAATTCATTGGAAGATTTCATTCTGACATATATATCAGAACAAACCATTATTCATCCTAAGGATATTAAAGACAAATTTCAAAAAAAAGGTTATAATATGGAACGTATAACGCAAGCCATAACGGACATAGATTCAGAAGGATTAATTTCTACTGCACAAGGAAAAACTGAATCTATTTGTTTGACCCGCGAAGGCAAGAAAGCTGTAAAAATGGGGTTTGCCAAATATTTGGAGATGAAGGAAAAAGAAAACGAGCTGGATAGCAGGATAAAGAAAACGACATTGTGGGGAAACTATATCAATATTGCCAGCGCTGTTTGGGGAGCGGTGGGTTTTATATTAGGAGTCCTAACAAAAGACCAATTAGCAAACTTATGGGAGTGGTTATCTGCAATGTTCTGATTAAACTGCATTTCCGTTGTAAACGAAACAGCTGTTCTTCCATCTCTATGGAGTAATCCTCTAATTCAGAGCATTTATTGGCTGCATATTGTGAAAGCTCTATGGCTTGCTGTATATCTTTATCGGTATATTTCATGATAACTTTCTTTTTTGCAAAAATACTATAAATAATTGAATATGAAACGAGTTTTATTTTTAATCTGTGTTCTGTCCTTAGTGGCAAACACTGTTTTAGCACAAGAACGTCCGGAAATGAGACGTGAAAATCGTAGAAACACAGAAACAACCGAGAGGCAAATACCTCCAGGACATCCGGAGAGAGTCGATGGGCAGAATCCAAATGCTGAAAAACAGCCAATGACTTTTATGCAGTCGTTAAAATTGAGAACAGATGTAGGGAATCCACAATTTGAAGCTGGACACATGATGCTTAAATCTTCCCGATTCAAAACAGCGTCCTTAGCATGTGCGGCCGTCAGTGGAGGAATCTGGTTCTTTAATAACAGCGAAGACTATGAAGTGGCTGTTGCTGGAACCAGTGTCATTTTTGGAGCGGCTGCTGTCATTCTGTATGCTTCGAGTTTGCGTTATGAATGGTTGGCTGGTAAATACTTGAAAATGTCAGCATCACCAGGTGGGTTGTCTGCCAGTATAACTTTTTAATGTGACATTAAAAGCGGAGAAACAAAAAATCTCCGCTTTTCTTTTGCCATTTCAAAATAAACCCGCATATTTGTGACGCGAAATAATCAAACATGTTAGTCATGTACGCAGAGCGCGGTTAATGCTCATGACATAATGGGCTTTTTTTATGCCCATACATAGACCATTTTACTGACGTCAGTAAAATGATACATACGAAATTGGCGGCTGCCTTTCCCATCAATTTGTTTTGCTCTACGGAGTGACAACTGTTTGATTGTTTCGCGACACGGGAAATGGCAGCCGTTTTTCTGCCTATAGCGAAACAATCAAACAGTATGAAAAAACAAAATCAAAGCGCCCACGGACGCTATGTATCCGCAGAGAAGGTTCAAGAACTGTTTGCCCAGTTGGGTATTGAATTGTGCGCCGGACGTAAACGTATCCGTGCAGCACGTAGTGACAAATCCATTTCCATCTATGTCAATGGTGGGACAGTCGACATCACCTTTAATGAGAAAGGAGGCAAAGCATGATGTTCTTTGTTTACCATCTGCAGACCTATTCCCCCAAGAACCGGGCATGGAAAAAGGTTATTGATTATGTAGAGAAGTATAAAAACGTTCTTATCAAGGATGAACTTTCCCTGGATGCACTCAAGCATGAAATAGGCGATGTGGTTAACCGCATCAATGCCGAACACCCCAAGATGAAACGTATGAAATGTACTGCTACTCCTTTGGGACGTGACTGTACTATACGCATCGAGGCACATGTCATAAGTGGTGGATGCCCGGACACGGTATTCTTTCTCGATATTTGCAAGGTACATTCCGTTTATCAATTCAGTGAAAAGGCGAATATGCTGGAGCAGGAAGGAGGTGAGGCATGAATGATGAATTCTTTATCACCAAGACTGTGGATACAGGTAGTGGAGGAACCAATTCGGTGAGATATCAATTGTATGCACGCAACTGTGATGGTGAGATTAATGATATAGGCTATGAGGAACTGGTGCGATTTAACAAGTTCCTTACTAATTATTTAAAAAAGGAGGAGGGCAGTGATTATGAACAATCATAGGAAAATAGGTTTTCGGGCATACAATGATAATGCTCAGAATTCAGAGGAAGATAAACAGAAGAAAAAACAAGCCGAACGGCAAAAAGCCATAGCCGATTTTATCGGCCATAACTATTCGCCTATCGGTACCACTTCGCAGAAGTGCTATAAAACCACAGTCGAACTGGTGTACGAGTTGTCGAATATCGTCGATGTCGCTCCGATGGAGCTGACCAAGCAGCTGACTGATGCCAGATACCATGTGGAGTACCTGGCAGGACAGCCGTATTGGGTGCTGTATGAGAAGCCATAAACACATTAACCGGACATTTTTTTTATTTTTGAAGTCCTTGCTCGTGAGAGTAGGGGCTTTTTTTAAAATATACCATCGTAATTCTTTATCAGGCTATTCGCTTCCTGAATATCGTGCGGTGTATATATGTCCGTCATGAGGATGCTGCTATGTCGTGCCTGGTCACGTACGCTCAATACGTCATAATGCCGGAGCATGTTGGTTATTCCGGTATCCTTCAATGAATAGAACTTGTACTTTGCCGACAGCTTCAGGTCTTTCCGTACATGCCGTGCCCACCAGTCACGGAACATCTTTTCGGTCCGTTCCCTTTTTCCCGGCTTCAGTCCGTCCGAGAACAGGTAGTAGTCTCCCGGGTAGTCGAATATTTTCAGGTCGAGCATGAGATGGATGACCTTTGTCGGCAGCGTGATGGTACCGTCCTTCCGATTCTTGGATATGGTGTCCTCGACAAAGATGGTCTGTCTGGCCAGACTGATGTTTTTCAGTTTGAGGCGTGTCATTTCTGCCGGGCGTATGAAGCAGTAATACAGGATATAGCTCGCCAGCAGCATGTACGGGTTCTTCTCGAGCAGATAGCCATGTATCTTCTGCAGCTTGTCCTCCTCGATGACACACCTTATCTTCTTCTTTCCGCGCCGTCCAAGGCTGCTGATGCCTTCGGTCGGGTTCTTGGTGATGTAGTTGTGGCTCAGACAGAAGGTGGAGAAGGATTTCAGGAATCCCAGGTAATTGTCACGGGTAAAGGCGGTATTGTCCCTTGTGATGTAGACCTCGTCCAGAAGCAGGACACAGAAATCCTTGTCGAACTGGTAGATATAGGTGATGGGCACTTTCTTCTCCTCGTTGAACGTTTCCATATTCCGGAGGTAGGAGGAATACGACTTGATTGTTTCCTGACGGTAGCGTCCGTCGCGCAGCATCTTTGCAAGAAATGTGCGGTACCGGTCTATGACTTCGCTGAAGAGCATGTATGCGGAGCCGGATTCCTGCTCTATCCAAGGGTTCCAGCCGACAGCCAGCTTTTCCGATATGCGGTTCATGAAGTCCTTGGCATACTTCCGCCTTTCCTTGATTGAATCAATGTAGTTGAGCTTGAATTTCTTGCGCTTCATGGCTCCGGTGGCCGGACAGAAAGCATAGAAGTCAATGTACCAGTCTTTGCCGGTGTGCAGCACCGGAGGTGTGTAACTTTTAACTTGCTGACAATTAGACATTTTTTTTATTTGTTTTCGCCCGGAAGCAAAAACAAATACGTTAATATTTCTCGTCCCGATTTCGTCCCGGCTGTTTGCCTTAAAAACGAAATAAGTCACTGTTGAACAGTGACTTATCGCATAATTGGTCGGAATGAGGCGACTCGAACGCCCGACCCCTACGTCCCGAACGTAGTGCGCTACCAACTGCGCTACATTCCGATTGCTTTTGAAAAGTGGTGCCACCAGGAATCGAACCGGGGACACAAGGATTTTCAGTCCTTTGCTCTACCAACTGAGCTATGGCACCTTTTTCGTTTGCGGGTGCAAAGATAAAGAGTTTTTTTTATACTGCAAGACTTTTTGAGGAAAAAATATCTAAAAAGGTGCCTCATACTCTATGGAACGAGGCACCTTACTTTTGAGAATCACTTGCTATCGAAGAAATTAGTCGATATTCGGATTGATGCTGTGCCAGTCTTTGATGGCAGGCAGTACACCCATTTCTATCACCTCGTCACGAAGTTTGCAGAGGTGGGCATAGCTTTCTTTCAGCTTGGTTTCTTCTTCGGGTGTGCCGTTCAGCTCCTTGTAGTGTACACCGTCTTTGGTAATTTCAGTTTCCATTGCCATCATGATGTGGTCGAAGCCGTGGCTGTGTACATATGTACCGGCAGGCCAGCGGAACGGTTTGCCCCCCATCGCTGCGGCTATCATTTCGATGGAGACGTATGCCGGGCTCTGGAAGGAAGAACGTCCACGGAGGGCGATGATGTTGGCACCGCCTTTGGTTACCTTAGTCTGGATTTCAGCCCATTGTTCTTTGGTCAAGGCAGGGGTACCGATGATGTCGAGCAACGGTTTACCGTCCACTTTGGCGGTAGAGGCGTATACGGCCATCTGCTCACCATGACCGCCGTAGGTACGGCAATTCTCGATTTTGTCGGGAGCAATGCCGAAGTGCTTGGAAAGCTCGCTGCGCAGGCGGGTACTGTCGAGGGCAGCCAGTGTGGTCACTTGTGAAGGTTTCAGGCCGGAATACAATAGGGTAATCAGACCGGTGATGTCGGCAGGATTGAAAATAACAACCACGTGCTTTACATCGGGGCAGTAGGCTTTTACATTCTTACCGAATTCTTCGGCAATAGCGGCATTCCCCTTCAATAAGTCTTCACGCGTCATGCCTGCTTTGCGGGCGGCACCACCTGATGATACTACATACTTAGCGCCGGTCAGCGCTTCCTTGATGTCGGAGGTAAATGTGATGTTCATTCCTTCGAATCCGCAGTGGAACAGCTCTTCGGCCACACCTTCCAGTCCGGGAGCATAAGGGTCGTACAGACATAGGTTCGGAGTGAGATGCATCATGATTGCTGTCTGCGCCATGTTTGAACCAATCATGCCGGCTGCGCCGACGATTGTCAATTTGTCATTTGTCAGAAATTCCATAATCTTTTTTTATTTAAAAGTGAGTAATATCTTTTCTTGCTGATTGTCACGATACAAAGATAACCCTTTTTGAAGAGAGTTGTTCATAGAAAAAAGTTATCTTTTAGAGCAAAAAGTTATTTATTCTTTCCTAACTGCTGTATTGTACCTAAATTACTTATCTTTGTTGGGAAAATGAAGATAAGTAAGAAACTATGAGCATTGAGTTAGGAAAGTACAATACGCTGGAAGTGGTGAAAGAGGTAGACTTCGGCATGTATCTGGACGGTGGCGAAGAAGGTGAAATTCTGCTCCCGTCGCGTTATGTTCCCCAAGACTGTAAAGTGGGAGACGAACTGAACGTTTTTATATACCTTGATAATGAAGAACGCCTGGTTGCCACTACCTTGACACCGCTGGTGCAGGTCGGACAGTTTGCCTGCTTGGAGGTGGCGTGGATTAACCAGTATGGCGCTTTCCTCAACTGGGGATTGATGAAGGATCTTTTTGTCCCTTTCCGCGAGCAAAAGATGAAGATGCAGGTGGGAAAGAAGTATGTGGTTCATGCCCATCTGGACGATGAGAGCTATCGCATCGTGGCATCGGCCAAGGTAGAACGTTATCTTTCCAAAGAGAAGGCTGCTTATGAGCCGGGGCAGGAGGTGGATATCCTGATTTGGCAGAAGACGGACCTGGGATTCAAGACAATCATAAACAATGAATATGGCGGCTTGCTGTACGAGAACGAGATATTTCAGCCACTGCACACGGGCATGACGATGAAGGCATACGTGAAGCAGGTGCGTGAAGACGGCAAGATAGACCTGCTGCTGCAAAAACCGGGGCAGGCTAAAGTAGAAGATTTCTCAGCTACGCTGCTGGACTATATCCGTAAGCAGGGTGGACGGACAACCTTGAATGACAAGAGTCCGGCAGAAGAAATCTATGTAACTTTCGGTGTTAGCAAGAAAACCTTCAAGAAAGCTGTGGGCGACTTGTACAAGAAACATTTGGTTGTATTGGAGGAAGATGAAATCAAGATTAGGAATTAGTTCCTGTCATTAGGAATTTCCCTACTCGTAAATAGAGATAATCATTAGGGAGGGGAATTTCCTCTCCCTATTTTTGTCGTACAATAAAAAAAGAAAAGTTATGATACGTCATTTAATACTGAGTGTTTATCTGCTTCTGGCAATGTTGCCCGCAATGAAAGCGGTGTCCATAGATGGAATCCGTATAGAAAGTCCACACCGTAAAATTGTGGTATTGGTTGACGGGCAGCAGATTTGCCTGCCTACTTTCAGTTGTTTTGTTGCCAATCTGCATGGTAGTTACCAGGTGGAGGTTTATGAAGCACCATCCCATGGGGAGAATCCCCGAAGAGGAAAACTGTTGTATGATGAACGTGTGCATTGCTCCATCAATGAAGTGAAAGATATTCTCATTCCGAAAGACAAAAGAGTCAGTGGAAACCGGGGTACTTCCAATCATCACAAACCCGGCAGGCCAGGTGACAGACCGATAGAAGGACAGTATGAACGGGTAATGTCTCCTTCTGCCTTCGAACAGTTCATGGGGCTGATGGAAAAACAGAACTTCGATTCAGACCGCAAGGAAGTACTAGACCATGCCTTGCTGACCTCTTGGTTCACTACTGACCAGTGTATCCGTCTGATGGATTTTTATCGTTTCGATAGTGAGAAGAAGCAGTTGATGAAGAAGATTTATCCTAAAATAGCCGATAAACCGAATTTCTATTATGCGATAGAAAAGCTGACCTTCTCGTCGGACAAGAACGAGATAAATGCTTTCATTAAACAATATCATGAGAAGAATAACTAAAAAAGGAGGGATTATGAAACGGATTATATTTATATTTCTTGCCGCTATGATGAGTACAGCTGTTTGCAGTGCGGCAATGAGCAACAGCAAAGTGCGTAAAGAGACCCGCTTTCTTACGGACAAGATGGCTTATGAATTGAACCTGAATACAGAACAGTATAATGACGTGTACGAAATAAACTATGATTTCATTTCCGGTATACGCTATTTGATGGATGACGTACTTCGGGGGGAGGAATGGGCTTTGAATCGCTATTACGATTATCTGGATGTGCGCAATGACGACCTTCGATGGGTGCTGAATAACCGACAGTACGGCCGTTTTATGCAGGCCGCCTATTTTTACCGTCCGGTTTATGTAAGTGGTGGGCGTTGGTCTTTTAGGGTTTACATCACTTACACCAATCATAATCATTTCTATTTCCCGCGGCCGTATCATTACCGTACATATTGCGGTGGGCATTGTCGTACGCACTATCACAACAGCTATTATCGCGGGCGTTACCATCATCCGCACTATACCGGTTCGTGGAGTATTCGGAATGAAAAGTCGTATCACACCAGCCGCCGTTCAGATTTCGGTTCGGTGAACATCCGCCCTAATTCGCATAAGCGTCCGGCAGGCAGGGATGATGTATATACCACGCGACGTAGCAACGGTAGTAATAATCGCATTAGCACAGGTACACGTAACAGCAGTACGCGACGTAGTAGTGTGGATAGTGGCAGAAAGTCGAGTAAAGAGAAAATAGAAACCACAAGAACTAAAAATAATGATAAGAGCCCCAGCCGTAGCAGGGTAAAGACGGCAAGCAAGGAAAGAAGAAATGCTTCCGGCATACGGAGTTCCGAAAGCCGTCGCAGCAGCTCTTCAAGCACTACCCGCAGTTCTACCGGCAGTAGCTCTTCCCGCTCTTCGGAAAGGAGATAGAAGAACAAAAAACTCCCCTCTTGTCAGCCTGGAGGCAGGGAGAGGGGAGAATCAAACACAACAACTAAAATTATACTTCTTTTTTTATTCAATCGGTTCTCCCTTATAGAAATCCAGAATCTTGGTACGGAACAGATAGTCATACTTGGCTTGCAATTCGTCTGATTGGGATTTCATAAGGTTCTGTTTTGCTTCATTGTATTCTACGGCATTTGCTTTTCCGTTCTCATACTTTTCGCTCATCAGCTTGAAAGACTCTTCGCTGGCAACGGTGGCTGTATGGCTACTGGTATATTTGCTTTCGGCAGCAGCGGCGTTGTACCATGCCTGCTGGATTTCCTTGTAAAGCGTCTTTTTGGCATTATCCAGTTGCAAGGCATAGTTCTCGCGTTGCAGGCGTGCCGTGCGTACCCGGTTACGGGTAGAGAGACGGTTGAAAATAGGTACGCTGAGGTTGAATCCTACATATTTGTTGAAGTTATCGTTCATCTGCTGGCTGAAAGTACGGTCGATGGTAGAATAGTAATTCGTACCGAGACTACCGTTCAGGTTCAGTTGTGGGTAGTAGTTGCTCTGGGCGATGCGGATGCTGTGCTTGCTACCCTCCAAACGGAACTGTGCAGCCTGGATGGAGGCTTTACTTACCATAGCTGTTTGGAATATTTCATCCGGAGGAGTGAGAGGAACCAGATTCAGATTGACTGCCGGAGATTCCAGATTGAACCCTTCCAGTGTTTCCAGTTCGATAAGCTGGCTAAGGTCGAGCAGGGCCAACTTATAGTTGTTGTTTGTCTGCACTACATTCATCTCGTCTTGTGCCACACGTGCTTTGGCTTCTGCCAGTTCTGCCGGAGAGGCTTTTCCCAAGTCGGCAAGCCGGCTGATGCGGACATATTGCTCTTTGCTCAATTGCACTTGTCCCAACGCCACCTGGTGGAGCTCTTCATTGAACAGCACCTGAAGGTAGGCCGAAGCTATATTGATGGCAATGTCTTCCTTGGCTTTGTCCAGGTCGGCAATGGCAGCTTTGAGGTTTAGTTTGGCCAATGCATACTGGTGGGGAATTTCCAGACCGGTAAAGATAGGTATGCTGGTATTGACAGACATATTAGTGCCGTGGCTGCTGGTGTTGACGTATACAGTGGAATAGTCTCCCGTATCCTCATTTTTGATGGCTGTTTGCGTACGTCCCCAGTTCCAGCTCTGGCCGGCACTGGCATTCAGGTTCGGCAGTCGTGCCCATTTGGCTGTATTTACTTCGACAGCACTCTGTTCGGCAGCGTTGGCTGTCTGGCGGATACTGATGTTATGCTCGATGGCATAGTCTATGCATTGGCGTAAAGACCATCGTTCCTGCGCCTGCACTGAGATACTGCCGAATATTGCGAGGTATAAGAATATCTTTTTATTCATATCGTATATCTTTTTAAGCTATTCCGTTTGTTAATCCTTTTTCTCTGCACTGCGAATCTTGTCTTGGGCAGTGATGCCGCTTTTGATGGCAATTTTTATGCCGTCACTCATGCCGACCTGGATGGGGCGGCGTTCGAACTTCTGTACCGGTACGCTGTCTGTCATTACGTATACAAAGGTGCTGTCACCATTGAATTCAACGGTACTTTCCGGTACGGCAAGTATTTTCCGGGCACGGTCCAATACGATTTCTGCGTTGGCAGAATAGCCGGAACGTATCTGTACGCTGTCCGGTGCGGCAATGGCAGCTTTGATTTCAAACTGGTTGGCACCGTTTTCTTCCACACCCTTCGGAGATATGTATTCCAGTGTGGCATCGAACGAAAGATTCTGCAGGGCGCCGATTGTCAGTTTCACCGGCATGCCTTCGTGTACACGACCCACTTCCGTTTCGTCAATATTACCGCGGAAAATCAAATCGTTCATGTTGGCAACGGTAGCGATGGTGGTTCCGTCATTGAAAGTGTTACTCATGATAACCGAGTTACCTACTTTGATGGGCACATCCAGAATCAGACCGGTGATGGTAGAACGAATCAATGTGCTGCTGAAAGAGGCGCTGTTCTTGGTGATGCCTTCCTTTACAATTTCCAGGTTATCTTTTGCTGTCTGCAGTTCCTCGCGTGCCTGCTTCACGCTTACTTCCCCTTTTTCGTACTCTTCAGCGCTGATAAGCTTGTCGTTGTACAGTTTCTGGGTACGTGCAAAATCTGTCTCTGCTTGGGTTGCGTTGATTTCTGCCAATCGTACACGGCTTTCGGCAGAGTTCAATTGTCCTAATTCGGGTATTACCTTTACTTTGGCAAGTACTTCCCCTTGCTTTACGCTTTGTCCTGCTTCCTTGTATACTTCGGCAATGATACCGGAAATCTGTGGCTTGATAAGGACTTCATCTCTCGGTTCCACTTTGCCGGTGGCTACGGTAGTCTTTTCAAGGTCTGTCACTTCCGGAACTATTGTTTCGTATACTGTTACTTTAGGTTGGGACTTCTGGTACAGAAATACGAATGTCCAAATGAATAAGGCAGCAATTACTACCAATAATGCGATTTTCAGAAACTTCTTTGTTTTCATCTTATATTTACGATTTAATTATTTACGATTGATATAGCCATTATTTCATGGCTTACGGTTAGTGGTCTCTCTATAGTTTATTCATCCCTGATTGCTTCAATTGGCTTGATTGCCATGGCACGGTAAGCAGGTGCCAGTCCCGCAAGCACTCCCAATGCGATGAGGAGGATGCAGGTTCCGATAGCCAGTCCGAATGAAACCTGATAGTGGGTTTTGATGACTCCAGGGGCATTGGCTGCTTTTTCCAATATTTGCAGCACAAATACTGCAAAAGAAATACCTGCCATGCCTGCTATGGTTGTCAGTACCATGCTTTCCGAAAGAATTTGTTGCAGGATGTCTTTAGGACGGGCACCGATGGCACGCCGTATGCCTATTTCCGTAGTACGTTCCTTGACGGTTACCATCATGATATTCGATACGCCGATGGCTCCGGCGAACAATGTGCCCAGACCTACCATCCAAATAAGAAAGCGTACTCCGGTCATTAGGTTGTCCATCATGGAGAACATGGCTTCCGCATTCAGGAACATGACGGCTTGTTTGTCATCGGGAGCAATGTAATGTGCTGCTTTTACGAGGCGCTCTACTTCGGGTTGCACGTCTTTTACTCTTATTCCCGGTTTCATGATGAAACATATCAAATCCAGTTTCTTTCCGAGGTTGTAGGTCTGCTGCATGGTGGAGAAAGGCAATACAATGGCCTCGGAGGCTTGTCCTTGTATGTTGACATTACCTTCGGATGAACACATTCCGATAATCTGGTAATAGATGCCGTTCACCCGAACATATTTGCCGCAGGGGTCTTCTCCCGGTTTAAAGAGACTTTCGTATACACGTTTGCCGATAACACATACTTTACGTGACTCTTTGATGTCGACGTCGTTGATAAAACGGCCGTAAGCCATTTCCTGATGTTCTATCTGCTCATACTCCGGGTACAGCCCCTTTACGCTACATTCATATTTATTTTCTCCATAGACAGCGGTCTGTCCCCAAAGGGCAAATGAAGGTGTGGCGAGTGCGATGCCGTCCACACTGCGTACGCGGTCTACATCTTCCATCTCCAAATCCCACCAGCGTCCCTTGCGGAATCCCTTGTAGGCTTCGCTTGTCTTTTGTGTGGCGATAAAGCCCGAATTTGTAGCAAATCCTTCGAACTGGGATTTCAGTTCTTCCTGCATGCCTTGTCCGCCACCGATGAGCGCCACCAGCATAAAGATGCCCCAGAATACACCGAATGCCGTCAGCAGGCTTCTTGTCTTGTTTCTTGTTATTGTGATGAGGATTTCCTCACACGTATCTATGTCTATTCTCATAATCTTTAATCTGTTCTAAGTGCTTCGATAGGACTGATGCTCACGGCTTTCTTTGCCGGGAAGAATCCGGCAAGTGTACCCGCTATGATGAGGGTCAGTGTGGCTTGGACGGCAATGCCGAGGTCTACGGTGGGGTCGGAAAACATGGTCTGCTGGAACATGCCGGCATCCATCGTCTGGCTACCGAAAGCAGAGTTCATCCATTCCGTTACTCCGATTCCTGCTACCATTCCGATATAGCCGAAGAGTGTAGTGATGGTCACACTTTCCACAATAATCAGCCAAAGGATGGAGAAGGGCTTTGCTCCCAATGCCTTGCGGATACCGAATTCACGGGTACGTTCTTTAACGGTAATCAGCATGATATTCGATACACCGACAATGCCGCTCAACAATGTAAAAATGCCGATTACCCAGATGGCGGTGCGTAGAATGCCCATTGCGTTTTGGGTTTGCAGATAGTTGGTGAAACGGTTCCATATCCAGATGGCGCTGTCGTCGGTGGGGTCGAAGCGATGGTTGGTGGCAATGGCTTTACGGTATTCTTTTTCGAAGGCCTCATTGCTTTCCATGCTACTCAGGTTCTTGGTCGTAAAGATGATGTTATTCAGCTTGTCTCCTTTATTATAGATGGTTTGCAAGGTGGAGAAGGGGATATACGCTTCGTTTGCCTCGCGGTCTCCCTGGTCATTGTAGAGGCCTACTACTTGATAGGCCACTCCACTGGCATTGACAAATTGTCCGATGGGTTCAGTATGCGTTTTTCCGAAAAGGATATCTGCAGATTTCTTATGGAGGATGATGACTTTACGTCGGTCTTTCAGGTCGTTGTAGTTGATGAAACGTCCGTCCGCTGTTTTCACGGTTTCCACTTCGGTGTAGTTGGGATATACGCCCAGCAGAGAGATATTGATATATTCTTGTCCGAAGCTGACGTTTACATTGCTTTGGCGCACTGTAGCACCGGCACTAATGACATTTTCAGTGAATTGCTTCTCCGTGTCATCCATGTCCCGGTTATCCAGTTGGACGCGGCGTCCTTCTTTCAGACCGTCGTATGACTTGGTGGTCCAGCCGGGGAAGATGCGGATAGAGTTCAAGGCACGCTCCGACGCATTTTGCTCGAAGGCATGTATGATACCGTTTCCGGCTCCGAGCAGCACGATGAGCATGAAGATTCCCCATGCCACGGCAAAGCCCGTCAGGAATGTACGCAGTTTGTTGCGTTTGATGGTTCCGTATATTTCTTGCCAAAGGTCTATCATTGATAATTAAAAATTAAGAATTAAAAATTAAAGGGGGAGGGGGCTCTTCCTTTATTATTTCATGAATCCGTCTTTTCCGAACGGGCTTGCATCGTGGTTCAGATTCGTCTCGATGCTACCTATGATACCGTCTTTGATATGGATAATCTTGTCCGTCTGGTTGGCAACACCGCTTTCATGGGTCACGACTACGATGGTCATGCCCGTATCGTGCAGTTCCTTTAGAATCTGCATCACCTCTACGGAAGTCTTGCTGTCGAGCGCGCCGGTAGGTTCATCGGCAAGGATAATCTGCGGTTGGGTAATGAGGGCACGGGCGATGGCTACACGTTGTTTCTGTCCACCGGACATCTCATTCGGCATGTGGTGTGCCCACTCTTTCAGCCCCAGGCGGTCCAGATATTCCAGTGCCAGCGCATTACGTTTGCGGCGGCTCACTCCTTGATAAAAGAGAGGAAGCGCCACATTCTCCACTGCATTCTTGAAGGAAATGAGATTGAAGGACTGGAAGATGAAACCAATCATACGGTTGCGGTACTCGGCTGCCTTCGTTTCGCTGAGGTTCTTGATGAGGGTACCGTTCAGATAATATTCCCCCGTGTCGTAACTATCCAGAATACCCAGTATATTGAGTAAAGTGGACTTTCCTGAACCCGATGAGCCCATGATGGAAACAAATTCGCCTTTCTGAATGTCGAGGTTGATGCCTTTGAGCACATGTAGCGGTGCTCCGTTGTTGTAGGTCTTGTTAATGTCTTTTAGTTGTATCACTGTTTTCCCTGTTTATTGCTTTACTCTTATTAATTTTCACTGTTAGACGAAGCAATGCTACGAAAAGTTGCAAAAGTTGCAAACTTTTTTAAAAAAAGATTTTGCAGTGTCGTTTTTCTTTGTGACTTTTGTAACCATGAATGTGATTAACTAACCCTTTAAACAAACGTAATATCATGAATTCAAACATGGAAAAGCCCTATGTAGTGGGCATTGACATAGGCGGAACAAACACCGTCTTTGGTATTGTAGACGCACGCGGAACTATTATTGCAAGCAGTTCCATCAAAACCGGAGCTTATGAAGACGCTAATGATTACGTAGACGAGGTTTGCAAGAACTTGTTGCCGCTCATTATTGCCAACGGTGGTGTAGACAAGATAAAAGGTATAGGTATAGGTGCTCCTAACGGAAACTATTACAGCGGTACCATTGAATTTGCCCCGAACCTTCCCTGGAAGGGTGTAATTCCTTTGGCTGCCATGTTTGAGGAACGCTTGGGTATTCCCACAGCTTTGACAAACGATGCCAACGCCGCCGGTGTCGGTGAAATGACTTACGGTGCGGCTCGTGGTATGAAAGATTTTATCATGATAACTCTTGGTACCGGTGTAGGTAGTGGTATTGTTATTAACGGTCAGATGGTATATGGTCATGACGGTTTTGCCGGAGAGTTGGGACATACCATCATCCGTCGTGAAAACGGTCGTCTCTGCGGATGCGGACGTCACGGTTGTCTGGAAACTTACTGCTCGGCTACGGGTGTGGCACGTTCTGCCCGCGAGTTCCTGACCAAGAGTACCGAACCGAGTTTGTTACGCGACATTCCGGCAGAAAGCATTACTTCCAAGGATGTGTATGATGCTGCGGTGAAGGGTGACAAGATTGCTCAAGACATCTTTGAGTTTACCGGAACCATTTTGGGTGAGGCTTTGGCTGACTTCATCGCTTTCTCCAGTCCGGAAGCTATCGTATTGTTCGGCGGTCTGGCAAAAGCGGGAGACTATATCTTCAAGCCTATCCAGAAAGCTATTGATGATAATGTGCTGAATATCTACAAAGGCAAGACCAAATTGCTGGCTTCCGAGTTGAAGGACTCTGATGCTGCTGTGCTGGGTGCCAGTGCATTGGGCTGGGAGTTGAGAGATATTAAGTAATCAATATCAGGGAAACTGATAAAGGAGGGGATGTGTTAAAACTCCCCTTTTATCGAAATCACCCTCGCTACACCTATCTGTAGCGAGGGTGATTTTTAGTTTATGAGAGTTTCGACACACCTTTTTTGGGGGGATGGTACATATTCCTCAGCAATAAAGTTCTGTACAAGTTGCTTTCACACTTCCCCCATTCTCTGTATCCCTTTATTCATCGGGGTTGCGGATGCTGTGGACGCAACTTTTTCTTCTACCTTAAATTTACGCTGGATAATATGTTAATATATTGTAGTACAATAAATTAATAGGATGTGGAACAATTTATCAATATCGTGTAAACAAGCTATTAGTTTCCTGCAAACACGGTATTAACTTCGTAAAAGCCCGTGCGATAATAGGTGGAAGCCAGGCTTTTGGTATGGATAAGATAGGTATTCAGTATGGAAAAGCTATGCATATGACAGTTGTTTAACGGCCGTGAGGTGCTGATAAACTAACATATCAGCAAGAAGAAAGGCTTATGTGAAAGGAAAGGAGCGCAGGTTTACAATGTTTTGAATGAGGTAGTAGCAGTAGAGTATTGCATGGTGTGTATGCATACTGTGTATATTGCTAAAAAAGGGAAACCGACGCTGTCAGCTTCCCTTTTTTATTTCGAAATAGGAGTTCGGTATTAACCGTTAACTCTTTTTTCTTTGATTCTTGCTTTCTTACCGGTAAGAGCGCGCAGGTAGTACAGTTTAGCGCGACGAACTTTACCCACTTTGTTCACTTCGATGCTGTCGATAGCCGGTGATTCAATCGGGAAAATACGTTCTACGCCTACGGTTCCTGACATTTTACGTACTGTAAAACGCTTCTTGTCTCCGTGTCCGGCAATTTTGATAACAACACCACGGTACAGCTGTACACGTTCCTTGTTACCCTCGACAATACGATATGCTACTGTTACAGTGTCACCTGCCTTGAAGCTCGGGTGCTGTTTTCCGGTAGCAAATGCTTCTTCTGCAATTTTAATTAAATCCATTGTTTTTATTATTAAATTGTTTCATCGTTACAACGCAACATACCAGGCTTCTCTCTTGGTGTCCTGACAGCGATTGCGCGAAAGCGGTGCAAAGGAACGAATTATTTGCCAGATACACAAGTGCTTCAAACTTTTTTTTACCAGTTGGGCATGGCTTTTTCATTTTTATTTGAACTTTTATCTACACGACTCCCTGCAAGAAAACACGTTGAGCCTGAATCTGCATAAACATGCATCGTATCGCATATCTATTTGCAAGATGCTGCATCTATAAATGTAGCACACCGGAAATATAGATGGAAAAAAGTGTATAAAGTTTCACCGGAAAAGCCGATGGATAGGGCGATATGCAGAAAAGGTAAAAGAGGCGAAGGGTGATAACTCCTTCTAACTCCCGATAACTCCTTTTTAAATGAACTTCCAAATTCAAGCCATCGGTCTGATGTCCGGTATGCGAAAAGTTACAGCTATCCCGATGACATGAAACAGATATTGGGCACCGGTGCGCAAACAATGAGTGCCTTGGAGTTTGACCGCGACGGTGAGATAGCCCAACAAGGAAATATTGCGCATCATCACCGCCCATCCCTTGCCCGATGGCAACGCCAAGTTGCTGATTACCGGCGGAGGTGCATTCAACAAGTTCCTCATAGAACGCATCAATGCCTTGTGCCCGTGTGAAATAGTGATTCCCGACTTACAAATCATAGAGTATAGGGAAGCCCTAATCTTTGCTTTCCTGGGTGCGCTCTATATGGCGGACAGAACCGGATGCCTCGACTACCAAGCGGTGTCCTATGAATATGCCCACTGCTTCAACAGCCGCTGCCACTCGCCGCCCCCTGTCTACATACTTCTGGAATCTATGATACCCATGCTGGGACTTTCCTGTTTACCGATTGATTTCCTTGCCAACTTATGAAGAACATCCGACAATTCCTCCCACACTTCTTCCGGTTTCTACTTGCGAAAATAATAATAAACTGTTTGCCGGGGGCAAAATCAGTCGGAAGCATACGCCATTGACATCCGCTCTTGATGAGATGAAAAATAGCGTTTATGATTTCTCTGAGAGAAGTTTTTCTGCTTTTTTCTTGTGATTTTACGATATTATTGATAACTTGCCATTGTTTTTCAGTTAGGTTAGTTGAATAATCGCTCATAACTTTTTTGATTAGGAATCTTAAAACTACGAGTTTTCTTAATTAACTAACTGACTAATAGGGTGATATTTCTTGTTTAATCATTTCAAATAAGGTGTATGAAAAAGAACTATGGAATTTACTTGTTAATTGCCTTCTCAATGTTAAGTTCTTGTAAGAACGAAGATATGGAAGACTACCAGTGCGCATCA
This sequence comes from Bacteroides muris (ex Fokt et al. 2023), assembly GCF_024704895.1. Taxonomy (NCBI): domain Bacteria; kingdom Pseudomonadati; phylum Bacteroidota; class Bacteroidia; order Bacteroidales; family Bacteroidaceae; genus Bacteroides; species Bacteroides muris (ex Fokt et al. 2023). The sequence continues at coordinate 25,710 of NZ_JAMZEE010000010.1, forward strand.
ACCAGAATGGTTTCTTCCATCATACAAGACGAATTTGATTGGGAAAATGCTGACTTTATGCCAACACCTGCAGGGAGCACACCCATTCCAACCCCATGGATAGGTCAAGGTAGTCTCATTGGTACTTATGAATTAGACGTCATTAATGACCGAAAAAAAACAGAGGGATGGTGTTTGTTGTATAATTCCTTTTCAACAGACCCTAAAAACTATCAACAAAATCCATTCTTTATACTTTATAATGAGTATAGAGGAATAATGCGCATTTTCTATTATGCCACAGATAGTTTTGTCCAAACATCTTCTAATGTAGTAGATAATCTATCCATTATTTCTCCCTATCCTGTAAAAATGTTTAATTTTGCTGATAAGGAAATTGTCAAAGGGAATGATACCAGAACCTCATTACGGCACATTCAGCCGAAGCCTTTTGACGGATCCCAACCATTAGCGTCACAACGTTGGTATATGGCTCAATACGAACTTGCTTATAATCCTGATATAGAATCAATACCATACAATCAGATTGTCTTCAATTTCAACTTGAATTTCACCGATGTTGGTAAAATTACATTAAATGGGACAAGTGTAAGCAAATTAGAGGGAACTATTGGAGAACAATCTGAAGGAGAGCTTTCTCATGCTTTTAGCAAAACTCTGAAAGAAGGAGGAAAAGCGGCATTATCAAATGTAAGCTATTCTCTCTTGAAAAAAGGTGTAGATGAAAACGGGAAAAATATTTTTGGCATTAAAGGTTCTACTTATCAAAAAATATTAGAAAAAGTAGGTGAAGCCGCTTCCGGTTCTGTAGGCGGAGCATGGGGTGCAGCCATTGGGCTTTTTAATTCTATTCTTTTTGGTACAAAAACATCACCGACCCCTATATATGCAACAATAAATACAGAAATGAAGGCTACGGGTGAGCTTTCCCAGGCAGGATCTTTTCCTGCGATGCCAATAACATTATATATGCCTGGAACCCAAATACCATCCAATGCACCCGGCAGACTTCCTATTTATAACAAGCCACTTGGAGTGTTCAATATAGACGGTAGTGGTTTAAACATATATGTTACTCACACCAAAAGGCGGAGAATTAGACACGATGATCCGTATAATCCCGGAGCGCCAATTATTGAAAGCTGGGAAACCCTTACTTGTGGACAATTAAATGATTATTCCATATATTTACAATTTAATCCGGAAGTGGAAAAAATCGCAGACATCAATATTTTGAAGCAAGAAGTCTTTGCCATGGATAAAGGTGGATACGTCTATAATGAAACAGAATTTCAAGCATATAATTCTGGAGAGCACGGCACCATTTTAGAAAAAATTCCTGATGTGCAATTCTATCTTTATTTTGCAATTGAAGTTAAACCGAAAAACGGCTGCCCATCGACTATTATCTCTAAAACTTTTTATTTGGATAATATTGTACGTTATGACGACCAATGGCTTCCTGAACTAAATTAAATTGTCACATTAAACGAAATACAAATTATGCATCAAAATTTTATTCTTACATCTGCAAAAAAAGCATTTAGGGTTATAGGACTACTCTTTATAACGCTGATATTTGCATCATCTTGTTCAGAAGATGATACAACTTATACAGGCATACTAAACATTGAAATTACCAATTGGCAGCCGGAATGGATTAGCCACTTGTTTGTTATAATATCTCCTCTTGAGCAACAAGATGAAATAATAAAGATTGTTAAATTAACAAGTGATGCCCCTAATCATGTAGAATTAAATCCCGGAAATTACAAAATTCTAATTAGAGCTGATAATAATGATTATACACCCTATATCACCGAATCTGTACAAATCCAAATAGGAAAGACAGAAACCGTTGTAATATAGCGTTGTTTTTCTGAAAGATACGGAAATTCCTGTTACTTTTGCCCTTTGCCTACCCCGGCAAGGGGTAATTTTTATGTGTAGGAGAACCTAATTGTGGCATCCCCAAGTATGAACCTCGATGTATAATGCGCCGAAATCATCTGCCAACTCTTCGCTACGGACAATCATCTTCCACTACAATAGTCACCGTACCGATGAGATTCTTTTTCTTGCGCACAAACATGCGCAAAGATAGCAAAAACAAAGCTTACGTCACCCAAAACACCCTTTCAGCTTTACTGTCTTATTGATAATCAAATAGAAGAAACACACAGGGTCAAAGTCAAACGCGGCTCTTTCATTTAAGGGAGTTAGAGGGAGTTAGAGGAAGTTAAAGGGAGTTAGAAGCCGATAGTATAGTTATACATCAATAAGAGTATCGGTCTTTAACTCCCGATAACTCTTTTAAATGAAAACTCCATGCATTAAATTATCATTTATTTGTGTGGCTCAGTCGCAAAAGAAAAGTATATTTGTAGCAATTTAAAACTAAATGAATATGAAGAAACAAACTTTCAGTCTCTTTTCGGGGGCAGTGTTGGCGGTTGCGCTTCTATTGGTTTCCTGCCATTCTTCCTACGAAGTGACCAAGGTGGAGGGAGGCAGAATTCCCATGAACTCTGTTTGGGATGCCGAGCCGGATGCCGAAGCCGTGGCTCTGCTGGCGCCTTACAAAGCCCGGATGGACAGCGTTATGTATCATGTGGTGGGAACCGCAGAGATGTCGATGGACAGATTCCGGCCCGAAAGCCTTTTATCCAATCTGATTGCAGATGTACTGCGTGAGGCTGCGGTGGAAGTGCTGGGCAAACCGGCCGATATGGGGCTAATCAATATCGGTGGAATCCGGAATTCCCTGACGGAAGGAGACATCACTATTGAAAACATCTATGAGATATTGCCTTTTGAGAATTCGCTCTGTGTGCTGACGATGAAAGGCTCTGCCATGAAGCACTTGTTTGAAAATATTGCGGTGAGACTTGGTGAAGGGGTGAGTGGTATGCAGTTGGAAATCAGCAAGGATGGCAAGCTGCTCCAGGCTTCCATTGCCGGCAAGCCGGTGGAGGATGACCGTGACTATACGGTTGCCACGATTGATTATCTGGCTGATGGAAACGACGGACTGACGGCTTTCCTGCAGGCGGATAAAAGGGAGTGCCCGGATGGGGCTACACTGCGTGGTCTGTTCATGAAGTATGTGGAGAAGCAAACGGCAGCCGGCAAGAAGGTGACTTCGCGCATGGAGGGAAGAGTGGTCGTTAAAGAGTAAGCATTAAAAAAAGAAGTTCTATGAAACATATATATTCCTTGGCAGCCCTGCTGCTTTTCATGCTCCCCGCATCGGCACAACAAGAGGAGCGTGTCATTACTGAAGAACCCCTTTGCCTGGTGTCCGCCGATTCGGTATCGTCCGGCCAATCCGGAAAACAACTGTTTATCCTGCACACCAGCGATACGCACAGCCGTATAGAACCCATCAGCGCCGAGGCTGCTGACGAGTATGCCGGGATGGGCGGTGTGGTGCGTCGTGCCGGTTTTGTAAAGCAGTTTCGCGGCAAGCATCCGGATATGCTGCTGCTGGATTGCGGAGACATCTCGCAAGGCACCCCTTATTATAACTTTTTCAAAGGCGAGCTGGAGGTCAAGATGATGAACCTCATGGGCTATGATGCCATGACGATAGGTAATCATGAATTTGATTTCGGACTTGAGAATATGGCGGAATTGTTCCGTATGGCGGATTTTCCCGTGGTCTGTTCCAATTATGACGTGACGGGTACGGTACTTGAAGGGCTGGTGAAGCCTTATATCACCTTGATGCGCGAAGGGGTGAAAATCGGAATCTTCGGCCTGGCCCCCAAGATGGAAGGGCTGGTGCAGGCGGATAAGTGCGTAGGCATTGTCTACAACGACCCGATAAAGGTAGCCCAGGAAATGACAGACCTTCTCAGGGAGAAGGAAAATTGCGAGGTCGTGATTTGCATGTCCCATTTGGGTATCCGCAGTGCAAATCCCGAAGGCGCTTCCGACGAGAACCTGGTAGGCAAGACGCGTGGCATTGATGTCATCTTGGGCGGACATTCGCATACCTTTATGGAAAAGCCTGCCGTTTATCTGAATGCGGACGGCAAGAACGTTCCCGTGCTGCACACCGGCAAGAGTGGCATCTACATAGGAGAAATGGTACTTACTTTAACAGAAAAATAGCATGATGAAAAAACTCACCCTCCTTTTATGGGTTGCAGGATTGTTTATATTGGGACTATCTTCACTTCACGCCCGAACGGGAGGTCCGTTTCTTCCTTCGGCTGCAGACGACCGGTGTCGGCAATGGGCAGACTCCGTGTTGTCAGGTCTGAATGTATATGAAAAAGTGGGGCAACTCATCGTTGCCACCATTCCGGCCAGAGCAGACAAGGTCACGAAGAAACAGATGCGCGAGCTGGTAAGGAAATACAAGGTCGGTGGCTTGCTGTTTTCCGAAGGTACTCCGGAAGAGCAGGCTATCTTGACAAATATGGCCCGGAAGGATGCCAAGATTCCCGTTATGGTTACTTTCGATGGAGAGTGGGGACTGTCAATGAGGCTGCAAGGTGCTCCGGACTATCCTCGCAATGCCGCCTTGGGATGTATCGAAGACAATGGCCTGATTGAAGAATACGGGCGTGAGGTGGCCCGCCAGTTCCGCGAATTGGGGGTACACGTCAATTTTGCACCCGATGCGGATGTCAATACGAATCCGCTGAATCCGGTGATACACGTACGCTCCTTTGGCGAGAACCCGCAGCGGGTGGCGGAAAAGGTAGTGGCATACAGCCGTGGGCTCGAAAGCGGGGGCATACTTTCCGTTTGCAAGCATTTCCCCGGACATGGCGACACGGATGTGGATTCTCATAAGGCGCTTCCCGTTTTGCATTACGACCGTGCACGCCTGGACAGTGTGGAACTTTATCCCTTCAAGGAAATGGTACGTGCCGGATTGGGGGGTGTGATGGTAGGCCATCTGCAGGTGCAGGCGCTGGACCCGGACGGGGTGACTCCTTCCTCCTTGTCGCGGAATGTGGTGACCGGGTTGTTGAAGGATGAACTCGGCTTTAAAGGGCTGGTGTTTACCGATGCCTTGGACATGAAGGGTGTGTCTGCCATTCCGCAGGTAACTACCAAAGCGCTGCTGGCGGGAAATGATATGGTGCTGGTACAGTTCAATACGAAGAATGCGGTGCAGGAGCTGGTAGATGCAGTGGAGTCGGGACAACTGAGTAAGGACGAACTTGATGCTAAGTGCCGCAAGGTGTTGATGTACAAGCATATGCTTGGCTTGAGAAACTGCCAGCCGCAACTTCGGGTCAGCGGAATGAGCTATCGCATCAATACGGAGGAAGCGCAGGCGTTGGCTGCCAAGTTGCGCCGTTCGGCAGTGACTGTATTGAACAATTATTTCGATGTCCTGCCGCTGGCATCGGTGGAAGGTGATATTGCCGTGCTCAGCATCGGAGAGAAGGAGGCGGATGCTCCCTTTGTGGAAGCTATGAAAAAGAATGCAGGCATCAGTCATTTCCACTTGCCCTGGAATGCCGATGAGGCTCTCTGGCAGGACGTGCAGGGGCAGTTGGCTGCTTTCCGTCGCGTGGTTATCAGCATCACCGGTTCGGCTTATGTCAGCGACCGTGATGTGGCCTTTCTGGAAGGCTTGAACCTGCGTGCTCCGCTGGTCTATACTTTTTTTACTTCTTACCGTACATTGCAACCTCTGATGCCCGCACTTGCCAAATCCAGCGCTGTGGTGCTGGCACATTCGGCAGAGACGGATTTGCAGCAATACGTGGCTGATGTTCTTTTTGCCAAAAAGCCGGCCAATGGCAGAATGTCGATGAGTATCGGTAAACTGTTTCCGGCGGGAACGGGTTGTATAATTGAGCCGGGTATGAAACCGGGGAAGACTGTTCCGGAAGATTACGGCATGAAGTCGTATGTGCTGCAAAGTATCGATGCTGTTGCCCGGAAGGGACTGGAAGCGGGAGCTTATCCCGGTTGTCGCGTGCTGGTGTGGAAAGACGGACTGCCGGTATATGACAAAGGTTTCGGCACCCACTCTGATAAGGATACCACTGTTGTCCGTTCTTCAGACCTTTTTGATTTGGCTTCGCTGACCAAAACTACGGCTACGTTGCTTGCCATCATGAAACTGTATGATGAGGGCAAAATAAAATTGGATGATAAGGTTTCCGCTTATCTGCCCTTCTTGCGCAATGGTAACAAGCAGAACATTACTATTCGCGAACTTTTGTTTCATGAATCGGGGCTTCCTCCCTATATCCGTTTCTACCTGGACATTATAGACCCGAATTCGGTACACGGTCCGTACTCCCAGAGTTGGGTAGACGAATGGCACCGCACGCAGGTGAGCGAACATAGCTATTATTGTTCCGATTTTAAGTTCCGGAAAGGGATGGTGTCCGACAAGAATACACCGGTTTATACCCTGCACATGGCAGACGGCATGTGGCTGAACAAGAGTTTCAAGAATTCTATCCTTCAGCGGATAGCCAAGTGTGAGTTAGGCGGCAAACGTTATGTTTATAGCGACCTCGGTTTCGTACTGTTGCAACAGGTGGTGGAGAAGGTGACGGAACTGCCGATGGATTTGTATCTTGCCCGTGAGTTCTATGCCCCGATGGGATTGCAACGTACTATGTTTCTGCCTTTGATGAAGTTTGCCAAAGCGGAAATCATGCCCACGGCATCCAATGACTTTCTGCGTCGCCAGGATATATGCGGATATGTGCATGACGAGACTGCTGCCTGCATGGGTGGAGTGTCTGGCAATGCAGGACTTTTCTCTACAGCCGAAGAGGTGGCAAAGGTTTATCAAATGTTGCTGAACGGCGGTAAATTCAATGGCAAGCGTTTCCTGAGTGAGGCTACCTGCCGTTTGTTTACGACGGAGAAGTCCACCATCAGCCGTCGCGGTCTGGGATTCGACAAGCCGGATGTATCCATTGTGAAGCGCAGTCCTTGCGCTCCTTCCGCTCCGGAAACGGTATATGGACATTCCGGATTTACGGGTACTTGTGCTTGGGTAGACCCGGAAAACAAGACGGTGTATGTATTCCTCAGCAACCGCTTGTGCCCCAATGTATGGAACACGAAGCTGGGTGACATGAACATAAGAAGAGATATTCAGGAATTGATTTATAAAAGTATGATTTCGCAAATCCCCTAAAAATAATCTATCTATAGAAAAATGAAGAGAATATACCTGCTTGCCTATATTGTTATATTGTGTTGTTTTTGTCCGCTTCTGAAAGCGCAGCTTGGTCCCATGCCGTTTACTCCGGTGCCGCTGAACGATCCTTCGCTTGTACGTCTCTTGAACAGTGACGTGCGGTGCAGGCAGTGGGTGGATTCCGTCTTGCAGTGTCTGACTTTGAAAGAACGCATCGGACAACTGTTTATTTATACGATTGCCCCCCAGCAAGACAAGGCCAATAAGGAACTGCTTCGTAAAGTAGTGGAAGATTACAAAGTAGGTGGTCTGTTGTTCTCCGGCGGATTGATGCAGAACCAGGTGATGTTGACCAATGAGGCGCAGCGGATGGCGGAAGTTCCGCTGATGATTACCTTTGACGGTGAGTGGGGACTGGCCATGCGTCTTCGCGGTACCCCGAACTTTCCGCGAAACATGGTGCTTGGCTGCATACAGAACGATACACTGATTTATGAATATGGGCGAGAGGTGGCCCGTCAGTGCCGTGAACTAGGGGTACAAGTGAATTTTGCCCCCGTAGCGGACGTGAATATCAATCCCAAAAATCCGGTTATCAATACCCGTTCCTTCGGTGAAAGTCCGTTCAATGTGGCGAACAAGGTTGTTGCCTACTCCAAAGGGTTGGAGGATGGTGGTATACTTTCTGTCAGCAAGCATTTTCCTGGGCATGGGGATACGGATGTAGATTCTCATAAGGCGTTGCCTGTGCTGCCTTTTACCCGTGCCCGTCTGGACAGTATAGAGCTTTATCCTTTCAGAAAAGCCATTCGTGCCGGACTGGGAGGTATGATGGTGGGGCACTTGGAGGTACCTGCCATAGAGCCGCAAAAGGGGCTTCCGTCTTCGCTTTCGCGTAAGGTAGTTTCCGGTCTGTTGGTGAATGACCTCGGCTTTCAGGGGCTTGTCTTTACGGATGCCCTTGCTATGAAAGGGGTATCGGGCAATGAAAGTGTCTGTTTGCAGGCGCTGAAAGCCGGCAATGATTTGCTGCTTGTCCCCCGACGTATTAAGGAAGAAGTGGAGGCTGTGCTTGCAGCTGTGAAAAAAGGGGAGCTGGCAGAGAAAGAGATAGAGGAAAAATGCCGTAAAGTGCTGAAATATAAGTATGCCCTTGGGCTGGAAAAGAAACCCCATGTACGGCTTTCCGGTTTGGAGACTCGTATCAATACTCCGAAAACGCGCGATTTGATGCGCCGGCTGAACTTGGCGGCCATTACTGTGCTGGATAATCGGGGCGAGGTACTTCCGCTGGACCCTTCCATCGGTGAAGTTGCCGTGCTCAATGTGGGAGAAGCGCAGGAAATCCGGCCATTCCTCAAAGAACTGTCGCGGTATACCCGTCCTGTGGAGTTCCATTTGGGCAAGAATCTGCCGGAGGCTGACGGGAACCGTTTGAGGAATGCGCTGGCCAAGTACAAACGTATTCTGGTCTGTGTCACCGAACACCGTTTGACGCCCTATCAGAATTTCTTTGCAAAGTTTGCTCCTGACGTACCGGTGGTTTATCTGTTCTTTATTCCTGGCAAGCAGGTATTGCAGATAAAGCAAGGGGGCGCAACTGCCGAAGCGGTGGTTTTGGCACACTCTTCCAACGAGGAGGTACAGCGGCAGGTCGCTCGGATTGTTTATGGAGGTGCTTGTTCGGAGGGACGCTTGTCTGCCAGTATCGGTAGTCGGTTTGCTGCCGGTGCGGGGGTGACGCTGACTCTTCAAAGTGTTCCCCGCTTTGTGCCCGAAGAGCATGGCATGAATTCCCATCTGCTGGCTGAAATAGACAAGATAGCTGAAGAAGGCATTCGTGAAGGGGCTTACCCTGGTTGCCAGGTGGTGGTGCTGAAGGATGGCAGGGAGATGTATAATAAAGCTTTCGGTACCCACGTTTGGAACAAGGCCGGAAGCAAGGCGCCTCCCGTGAAGAAAACAGATGTGTACGACATCGCCTCGCTCACAAAGACCACGGCCACGTTACTTGCCGTAATGAAGTTGTACGATGGTGGGCGTCTCAGTCTTACAGACCGGGTGTCGGATTATCTGCCTTTCCTGCAAGATACGGACAAGAAGAATATTACGGTACGCGAGCTATTGATGCACGAATCCGGTCTGCCTTCCACTTTGCTGTTCTATCAGGAAGCGATTGATGAGGAAAGCTACACCGGTACTTTGTTCAAGGTGCGCCCTGATGCCCAGCATTCCGCACGCATCGGACGGCAGACTTGGGCGAATCCTAAGTTCCGTTTCTGTCAGGGACTGACGTCGAAGGTGCAAACACCTGAATATGCCATGCAAGTGTCCGATAGCCTTTGGCTGAACCGTTCCTTCAAGCAGAAGTATTTGCAGAAGATAGTGGATGCTCCGCTTAGGGATAAACGTTATCGCTATAGTTGTGTGGGCTTTATCTTGTTGCAGCAGTTGGTCGAGGCGCGTACCGGCATGTCTATGGACGAATATCTGGCCAAGGAATTCTATACTCCGATGGGATTGGAGCGTACAGGGTATCTCCCTCTGCGCTTTTTGAAGAAGGAAGATATTGTACCTTCATCAACAGATCTTTTCTTACGTAAAACTACCCTGCAAGGGTTTGTACATGATGAATCCGCAGCTTTTCAGGGCGGCGTTTCCGGTAATGCCGGGCTGTTCTCCACTGCCGGAGAAGTGGCAAAAGTCTATCAGATGTTGCTGAATGGGGGTGAACTGGACGGTAAGCGCTATTTGAGCAAAGAGACTTGCAGGGTATTTACTACCACCGTCTCAAGGATAAGTCGCCGGGGGCTGGGATTTGATAAGCCCGACCGGCGTAATCCCCAGAAGAGTCCCTGCGCAGAGTCTGCCCCTGCTTCTGTCTACGGCCATACCGGTTTCACGGGCACTTGCGCCTGGACAGACCCGGAGAATGGCTTGGTTTATGTCTTTTTGAGCAACCGCACCTATCCGGATGTGTGGAATAACAAGTTGATGAGGCTGGATATAAGGACGAGGATTCAAGAGGCGGTATATAAAAGTTTGGTGAAGTAAAGCTTGCTGTTTGCATGAAAAATGATGTGGTGTGAAGTTTCTTTCTTATGAATTTGCACACAATTAAAAAGAGCCTTCCTTGTTCACGCAGGAAAGGCTCTTTTCTTCTTGAATTTTGAAACAATTAAATTCTATCTGTTAAGCTTTAAGTGGGTGTATTATCAGAACGCAATACCTACGCGCAGACCGAAATTGCTCAAACCGTCTACGTTGTATGTAAAGAGGTCACCTTTATTTGTACTGTAGCTGTAATAGGCTGCAACATGCAAGCCCGGTCCATAAGCCCAAGGATACACATTGAAACCAATTTCTGGTGATACATGGAAACCCCATGTATCCTTGTTGGCTTCGAATACATTGAAGGTTGATTTCAATTGTGCGTATTCAGCACCCAGTTTTACACCGGCATACGGCTGGAATGCACCTCCACGGTTCCATACATAACGGGAGGCCAGACCGAAAGGTAACTGGAATGCAGTGTGCTGCTGGTCGGTATTCAGACTGCCGCCTTCGCCTACGGGAAGTGTCTGGCGACTGAAATACTCATGGTTGCTATGGTAGTTTAAGAAAGCTCCCAATGCAAAATTGTCTGTCAGGAAGTAACCGCCTTCAAAATTCATGCCCCAGCCGCTTGATTTGTCGGCGAAGTTGTTGCTGAGGGGAAAGTTATATTGCCAGTCGATATTGGCATAACCGTTATCGGTCATCTGCGCCTTTGTCGGTAGGGTGAATACGAGAGCAAGAGCGATAACTGCAAATACTCGTAAGGAAAGATATTTTATTGTTTTCATACTTTGTTCTTGTTTTTGGGGTTCAATGGCCACCTCCCTGTCTGGATAAGGATGCTGCCGTATTATTCTTGTCACCTTATATCGGGTAACCGGTCATTTGTCACCTATGGTTCGTAGCTTATCGTTACTTGTTGGTCAAGTAGGTTGATTGAGTGAAAGCTTGGTTCACACCTTGTACGGCAAGTTTGGTATTGACAGAAGTAGAACCACTAAGTAAGCCGCTCATATAGCTGGTCCACAGAATAGGAAGTTTCTCGCTCTGGCCTTGCGGTGCATTCAGATTCAACAATTCGCTGATAAAGGAACTGGTGCTGTAGGAATAGTTCACGGCATAGGGATAATACCATCCGCCCCAGTTGCCCCAGTAAGGAGCATCCCAGTAGCCTGGATAGTTCCACCACCATTCAGGACGTCCGTAGTCGGTGAAGTAATAAGTACTTCTGACATAGCTTATCTGCAAGCCAAGGTCGGCTTCTTCCCGGTCATTCACACGGATGTAGCCGCGGCTGTTCATGTTAGTAACGTAAGCGCTGAGAATTTCCTGGGCATTCTCATCTTTCCAGTATTCGGCATTTTCCTTATCACCGATAACCAGAATGCTGTCCGGCAAATAATAAGTTTCGAAGGTTCTGAAATCCGCCTTTTTGTCATAGTTGGTATAAACCAGATAATTATTGTCCAGCTTATCCATGTCAGGGTCTTTTTCGCAAGATGCAAGCGTCACTGCAAAGACCGCTAATAATAGGGGAATAAATTTTTTCATACTTTTATAATGGTCTAGGTTTAATATAAATTCCTGCCCTATGGTACCTTAGGCTTTTGTGAGAAAAACAAGATAGGATATAAAAAGTTCACGCAGAAGTGTGTTAAAAGTGAGAAAGGACGTACACTGATAGGACGATAGAGTGATAAATGAATAGGGTGACAGTACTTTTAATGTAACCGTCACCCTATTGCATTATGCCATTACTTTATCACCCTATCATTTTTTCCATATCCGTGCTGTCCATCCTCCTCCGGGTGCCATGTGTATGTTCAGCTTGTCTCCCGAAGTCACGGTGCGTACTTCTTTCTTGTAGTCAGTTGCTTCCCGCTCGGCATTGATGCCGTCGGAAAAGATTTCGGCTTCGTAACTTCCTTCTTCGAGGAAGGAAAGGTCGATGACGCAGTTGCGGGGTGTCCAGTCGGTCATGGAGGCGATGTACCAGACGTCTCCCTTGCGGCGTGCCAATGTGAGGTATTCGCCTACTTCACCGTCCAGTGCTACGGTTTCGTCGAAAACGGTAGGCACTTTGGCAATGAAGTCCGTGCATTCTTGCTCCTTCATATATTTGCTGGGGCTGTCGGCAAGCATCTGCAACGGGGCCTCGAAGAGGGTGTACATCGCCATTTGGTGTACACGTGTACCCTGGCTCATCGGATGGTCATTGACGGCACGGAAGGTTTCGCGGGTTGCGTTCATCGTGGCTCCCGGTGTGTAGTCCATCGGACCTATAAGCATACGCAGGTAGGGAGCAGTCACGTCATAGCGCGGGAAGTTGTGAAGGGGGGCCCCGTTCACTATCGGTTCCCATTTGGCGTTCTCCAATCCCTTTACACCTTCAAAGTTCAGGACGTTGGGATAGGTGCGCTGTATACCGTATGGCTTGAGTCCATGCAGGTCTAATACCAGGCGGTGCTCGGCAGCGCAGGCTGCAATGCGTTCTACGGACTGTACCAGTGGCTGGTCGTCACGGTCGAAGAAGTCTATCTTGAAGCCTTTGATGCCCATCTGTGCATAGTGGCTGAATACGGCTTCCGTATCTTTGGCAGAGTTTCGCCAGCTTGCCCAGAGAATGATGCCCACGCCCTTTTGGTTTCCGTAGGCTATGAGTTCTTTTAAATCGATATCCGGATTCAGGTCTTTCAATAAGGATTCGTTTCCACTCCAGCCGTCATCGATGATGATATATTCCAGTTTATTGTCGGTGGCAAAGTCGATGAATGCCTTATAGGTCGGGGTGTTCATGCCGGCCTTGAAGTCTACGCCAGTCAGGTTGCAGGTGTTCCACCAGTCCCAAGCCACTTTGCCGGGTTTAATCCAGGAAATGTCTTTGATGCGGCAGGCGGGGGCAAGACGCTGTGCCATGTCGTTGTCGGCAAGCTGCGTGTCCTTTTCGGTGACGAGTACCACACGCCAGGGGAGCTCCTGCTTGGCACAACGGGCGATGTAGTCTGCACGTTTTGTCGGTATCAGGTTCAGCCGGTTGTGTCCGCCGATTATTTCTTCCAGCGGATAGGGGGCAAATGCTGCCTGCACTCCTTGACGTGTCTGGGGATTTACAGTGAGGAACATGCCGGGATAGTTTTCCAATCCGGCTTCCATGATAACGGCTTTCTTCCCTCCGTCCAGGCAAACCATCAGTGGGGTGATGGAGAGTGAGTCGGTGTGCATTTTGGACAACGGGGCTTCGTCGTAGTAAGACTCGAAGGAGAAGCAATAGCGCTCACCGTTGCGGTTGTCGTTTATGTAAGGTACAAATGCCTGGTAATCCTTGTCGAAATTGAAGTCCGCAGTTTCGTTGAGGACGATAAACGGCTTGTTCTGTTCGGAAATGAAGCGGTAGGCAGCGCCGTCATCGTATGCGCGGAACTGTACGCTGTAGCCTCCGCGGCATTTTAGTGTCAACTGGTTGTAGACATCCTTCACACTTGCTTTTTTATAGAGGGGAGTGGGGAAGGAGGACTCCACAGACTTGCGTTCTGCACGGATTACTTTTACATTTTTACCGAAAGTTATTGCTTTCTTGGCTGATTTTTCATCTCTGCCTTGCAGGGCGATGGCAGAGGGTTGCAGCACTGTGGTGCCGTCGTGTGCAATCTGCCAGGTGAGGGCTTCTCCGGCATCTACCGTAACGGATAGTTTTCCGTTGGGTGATGCCAGTTGGTATTGCTGTGCACGGACTGTGCCCAAGCAAAGGAATAATAAACAAAAGGTTTGAATAAGGAGGCTTTTCATGTTGATTTATTTTTGAATGATTTTCTTTATCTTCTCCAGTTCCTCGGCAGAGAAGTCTGTATTTTCAGTCGCTTTCAGGTTATCTGCCAGTTGGGCAACGGAGCTCGCTCCGATGATGACGCTTGTCACCAGGTCGTCCTTCAACAGCCAGGCAAGTGACATCTCGGCAAGGGTTTGCCCGCGTGAGGCAGCAACTTCGTTGAGTGCCTTGATTTTTTGCAGCGTCTCGTCGGTCAGTGTTTCTTTCTTCAGGAAAGCTCCCTTTGCCATGCGCGAATCTTCGGGAATACCGTTCAGGTAGCGGTTGGTCAGCAGGCCTTGTGCCAGCGGGGAGAAGGCGATGAAGCCGGTCCCATTCCCTTTGGCTTGCTGCAGGATACCTTCTTCTTCCGGTTCGCGGTTGAAGAGATTGTATCTGCCTTGATAGAGCAGGCAGTGTACATCCCGTTCTTCCAGGTATTTGTAGGCAAACTCGGCCGCCTCTTTGGGATATTTGGAGATTCCTACATAGAGTGCTTTGCCTTGCCGTACGATATCAACCAGTGCTTGCAGGGTCTCTTCAAGTGGAGTAACCGGGTCGTAGCGGTGAGAGTAGAAGATGTCCACATAATCCAGGTTCATCCGTTTCAGACTTTGGTTGAGGCTGCTCATCAGGTACTTGCGTGAACCCCACTCTCCATAGGGGCCGGGCCACATGTCGTGTCCGGCCTTGGTGGAGATGAACAGCTCGTCCCGATAGGGCATGAAGGATTTCTTCATAATCATTCCGAAGGTTTCTTCGGCGGAACCGTAGGAAGGACCGTAATTGTTGGCGAGGTCGAAATGCGTGATTCCACGGTCGAAGGCATAGTGCGCCATGGCCTGGGAATTGGCAAATGTGTTCACGTCGCCGAAGTTGTGCCACAATCCGAGCGATATTTCAGGCAGCAGGATGCCGCTTTGCCCGCAACGGCGGAATTTCATGCCATTGTTGTAGCGTTCGGCCGCCGGAGAATAAATTGGGTTTATCATGATATTGCATTTTGTGGGTTACCCCATTATTACTTCTACTGTATGCGTGCCCGGCAGATGGTTCACCACATTGCCTTCTATCGGCTGGCCGTCTACTGTGACGGACTTGATGCCTTTGCACACACCATCGGGATTCTTCACGGTAATATGATATTCTGCCCCGCGGAACTTGCGCTTCACGTTGAAGCCTTTCCAGTCTGACGGGATACAAGGATTGATTTCCAGACCTTCATACGAAGGCTTGATGCCGAGTATGAATTGCGTAATGGCATACCACATCCAGGCAGCCGTTCCCGTCAGCCAGCTGTTCTTGCCTTCGCCGGGGCGGGCGGCGTCCTTGCCGGCCACCATCTGGCAGCATACGTAAGGTTCTACTTTATGCAGGGCACTGTGCTCTTCGGTGTACGACGGGCATATCTTGCGGAAATACTCCCAGGAACGGTCGCCCCGGCCCAGTACGGTTTCTCCGATGATGACCCACGGGTTGTTGTGGCAGAAGATACCCGCATTCTCCTTGTAGCCGGCGGGATAGGTGGAGATTTCTCCATACTCCACAACATACCGGGTGAAGGGCGGATTGTTGAGTACAATGCCGTGTTCGCAGTCCAGGCGTTCCTTTACAGAGTCCAGTGCTTTCTCTACCATGCCTTCTTCCAGTCCGATGCCTGCCATGGTGCACCAGCCTTGCGATTCGATGAAGATTTGTCCTTCCTCGTTCTCTTTGGAGCCTACCTTGTGGCCGAAGTAATCGTAGGCGCGCAGGTACCAGTCTCCGTCCCAACCATGTTTTTTCACGGCTTCCACCATATTGTCTATATAGGTTTGCGCTCTGTTCGCTTCGTCGTTTTTACCCAAGTGGCGGCACAGTTCCACATAGTCGCGTCCGCACACTACGAACAAGCCGGCAATCATCAGTGACTCTGCCTGGCTGCCTTCCGTCTGATTTTCCGTGGTCTGGAATGATTCATTCGGATCCCAGGAGAAGCAGTTCAGGTTCAGGCAGTCGTTCCAGTCGGCACGGCCGATGAGGGGCAACATGTGGGGGCCGAGGTTCTCGATGACATGGTTGAAGGAAACGCGCAGGTGTTCGAACAAAGACACTTCCGAACCTTCCTTGTTGTCGAAGGGGACGGGCTCATCCAGGATGCTGAAGTCTCCCGATTCCTTGATGTATGCCACCGTACCGAAGATAAGCCACATGGGGTCGTCGTTGAAGCCACCGCCTATGTCGTTGTTGCCGCGTTTGGTCAGCGGTTGGTATTGGTGGTAGCATCCTCCGTCGGGGAATTGGGTAGAAGCTATGTCGATGATTCGTTCGCGGGCGCGTTCCGGTATCTGGTGCACGAAGCCCACGAGGTCCTGGTTGGAGTCGCGGAAGCCCATTCCCCGACCGATGCCGCTCTCGAAGAAAGAGGCGGAACGGGACATGTTGAAGGTAATCATACACTGATACTGGTTCCAGATGTTCACCATGCGGTCCAGCTTTTCTTCGTCGGTCTTCACGACGTAGATGTCCAGCAGGCGGTCCCAGTAGGCTTTCAGTTCGGCAAAGGCGGCATCTACTTTGGCGGTGGTGTCGAAGGCCGAAATCATCGCCTTAGCCTTTACCTTATTTATAATAGGTGAAGAGGGTACACTCTGCTTGAACGCTTCATGCAGAGATTCTTCACGTTCCTCGAACTTTGCCTCCTGCTTGTTTTCCACATAGCCCAGCAGGAAGATGAAGTCGCGGCTTTCGCCGGGTTGCAGTTCTACTTCCAGATAGTGTGAGGCGATGGGGCTCCAGCCGTGGGCAATGCTGTTGCCCGGCTTGCCTTCGACCACCCGTTCCGGGGCGGTAAACTCGTTGTAGAGCCCCACGAACGTTTCGCGGTCTGTATCGAATCCGTCTACAGGTGTATTGACGCTGTAGAAGGCGTAGTGGTTGCGACGTTCCTTGTATTCCGTCTTGTGGTAGATGACGGACCCGTCCACTTCCACCTCTCCCGTGGAGAAGTTGCGCTGGAAGTTCTCCATGTCCGTAGCGGCATTCCACAAGCACCATTCGGCGAAGGAGAACAGTTTGAGTCTTCTCACTTTGGCAGAAGTGTTCCGCAGGGTCAGCTTC
Organism: Bacteroides muris (ex Fokt et al. 2023); assembly: GCF_024704895.1. NCBI lineage: Bacteria > Pseudomonadati > Bacteroidota > Bacteroidia > Bacteroidales > Bacteroidaceae > Bacteroides > Bacteroides muris (ex Fokt et al. 2023). The sequence goes on from NZ_JAMZEE010000010.1 coordinate 42,806, forward strand.
TGCACCTCTCCCCAGATTTTCAGTGGGACGAAGAAGAGCAGGCTGGCCTCAATGCCGTCTTTGGCTCCGGTGATGCGGGTATAGCTCATTCCATGACGGCACTCGTAGCTATCGAGGGCTGTCTTGCAGGGCTTCCATGTCGGCGACCATACGCTGCCGCCTTCGTTGATGTAGAAGTAGCGTCCCCCGTTGTCCATCGGCACGCTGTTGTAGCGGTAGCGGGTGATACGGCGGAACTTGGCATCCTTGTAGAAGGAGTAGCCTCCGGCGGTATTGGAGATGAGCGAGAAGAAATCTTCATTGCCCAGGTAGTTAATCCAAGGCCAGGGTGTCTTGGGGTCGGTAATGACGTATTCGCGGTTTTCGTCATCGAAATATCCGAATCTTTTGTCTTGCATATTATTTTTGTTTTTGGTTTGATTCATTTCCGGTAGTCGCGTCGTCCGGTCATTTTTCCGGAAGCACGCTTCAAATTTAAAAACTTTTCTCCTATCCCTCTTGTTTGCCCGGTGTGTTTTTTCCCTTTGGAAACATGAAGTACCGGAAAATGATACAAAAGTATCACTGTGCGAATCTTTTTCGCTCTATCTTTGTAAACACGTTTTATGATTAACCGATATGAGATACTTATTCGCATTTCTGTTCTTTCTTGGAATCACCTTTTCTCTTTCCGCCCAATCCGTCCGCGAACGTATTTTGTTGGATGACGGCTGGCTGTTTGCTTTCGGCAATGCTTCCTCGCCGGAGAAAGACTTTGGCTGCGGAACGGAGTACTTCAACTATCTGACCAAGGCAGCCTCTATCCATAATGAGGGCCCTTACTCTCCCAAGTTCAATCCGGAGAAGTGGGGTGTGGACTGGAAGACGGTCAATCTTCCGCATGACTGGGTGGTTGATTTGCCTTATGCCAAAGAGGCGAGCCACAGTCATGGCTATAAAGCCGTCGGCTATAAATTCCCCGAAAACTCTGTGGGATGGTACCGAAAGACCATCACCGTGCCACAAGAGGACCTCGGCAAACATCTTTATCTTCAGTTCGACGGTATCTTCCGTGATGCCCGTATCTGGATAAACGGTTTCTACCTGGGACACGAACCGAGCGGCTATGCCACGCAGGTGTATGACATTACGGAATACCTGAATTACGGAGAAGAGAATCTGATTTGTGTCCGTGCCGACGCCACGCTCGAGGAAGGGTGGTTTTACGAAGGTGCGGGCATCTACCGGCACGTATGGCTGAACAAGACGGCGCCGCTGCATGTGGAGCCATTCGGCGTGTTTGTTTCTTCGCGTTTGGAAGAACCTTTTGACAAGGCATTGCTGGTGACGGAAGTCCGGTTGAAGAACTCGGGAAGCGAGCCTGTCCTCGCCAACGTGTTCTGCCGATTGCTTGATGCCGACGGGCAGGTGCAGATGGAAGACGAAGCAAGAGAACCGGTTAATTTACTCCCCCGCGAATCGCGTACCGTGAAAGTGTACACCAAGGTTTTGAATCCGCATCTCTGGAGCACGGATACTCCTTACCTTTATAATATGGAGACAAGTGTCCGGCAGAACGGCCGGCAAGTGGATGCCGTAGTCACTCCAATCGGTATTCGCCATATCCGTTTCGATGCCGACAAGGGCTTCTTCCTGAACGGACAGCCTCTGAAACTGAAAGGCGTGAACATGCACCAGGACCATCCCGGAGTAGGTGCCGGCATCCCCGATGCCCTGCAAGCGTACCGGCTGAAGGAACTGAAGAAGTTCGGCTGCAATGCCTACCGTTCTTCCCATAACCCGATGACTCCCGAAATGCTCGATGCCTGCGACAGCCTCGGCATCCTTGTGATGGAAGAAAACCGCCTGACGGGTGTCAACGAAGAACACACCCGCCTGCTGAAACGTATGATAGACCGCGACCGTAACCATCCGTGCATCATCCTTTGGAGTGTAGGCAACGAGGAGTGGGGCATCGAGTGGAAAGAAAGCGGTACACGCATTGCTGCCACGATGCGCGAATATTGCCACCGTTTCGACCCTACACGCCTCATGACCGTTGCTTCGAGCAGTGGTCCCGCCATCTTGGTTCCCGCAGACGTGGCCGGTTATAACTACATCCTTCAGAATCCGGTGGAGCGGCACCGCAAGGATTATCCCGGTCGCCGTGCGCTCGGCTCGGAAGAGACTACGGGCTGCGGTACACGCGGCATCTACTTCGATGCCCACGACAAAGGCCACATGGTGGCACACAACCGTAGACCGAACGGACCAGACAGTCTGCTGAACTGCATCGAGCGTGGCTGGAAATTCTATGACGAACGTCCCTATCTGGCAGGTCTTTTCTATTGGACGGGTTTCGACTACCGCGGCGAACCCAACCCCATGAAGTTCCCGGCTACGGGCTCGCAATTCGGCATTCTGGACTACTGCGGCTTCCCCAAGGACGAAGCCTGGTATCTGAAGTCCTGGTGGACGGATGAACCGGTACTGCATATCCTTCCCCACTGGAATCTGCAAGGGCACGAAGGTGACAGTATCGACATTTGGGTATACAGCAACTGCGATGAAGTGGAACTGACCGTGAACGGCAAGAAGCTGGAGCGCAAACCGATGCCCCGAAACGGTCATCTTTCTTGGAAAGCCGTTTACCGGCCCGGTGCAGTGAAGGCTGTAGGCTATAAGAACGGCAAAAAACTATTGACCCGTACTGTGGAGACTGCCGGTGCTCCTGCCCGTATCTCCCTGACAGCGGACCGTCCCGTCATTCGGGCGGACAATCGGGACGTGGCGGTGTGCAACATTGAGTTGCAGGACAAGAAGAAACGTTTTGTTCCCACTGCCTGCAGCGACTTGACGATAACCGTCTCCGGTCCGGTACGCATCCTTGGGGTGGGGAATGGAGATCCCGCTTATCAGGCTACGGAACGTCCGGCCGACGCCGATGCCCGCACCTGTCAGGTAAAGACATTCAACGGACTTGCGCAGGTATTGCTGCAAAGCACCGGCGAAGTGGGAGAAGCCACACTGACGGTCGTTTCGGAAAACCTGCCGGAAACTTCCTGCGTTTTGAAGCTGCAGAAGTAAGCAGCTTATCATTCATATCATCCGGCGAAGCGGAGACCTTTCTTATGTCTATGGGGCAAGAGAAGGAACTCCGCTTCTTTCTTCCTCAAACTATAGTGTGCAAATGTACGAGATGCGCATCTCGTGCTGTATGAGATACACATTTCATGTAGCGTGAGATGTACATCTCACGCTTCCTTGCATTGGAGCCTGAGGGGGAGAAGGACAGAAGTTGTGCTTTCCCGGGCATCTGCTCATACATAACAATTCTTACCCCTAAATGTAACAAATGCTACTATTGTGGATTAAAAAGAATGAGTATATTTGTGGCATGATACTTTTTAGCCAATGCCTATGGAAAACCAGAACTATATCATGAGGGAGATAACCCCTCTGTCGGAACGTGACTGTTTCTATATTGCCGACCGTCACAAAACAGAATTCACCTACCCCATCCATTGCCATGCAGAATATGAACTGAACTTTACGGAACATGCTTCCGGTGTCCGCCGCGTGGTAGGCGATTCTGCCGAGATTATCGGTGATTATGACCTGGTGCTGATAACCGGTAAGGAGTTGGAGCACGTATGGGAGCAACATGAATGTACCTCCGGAGATATTCGGGAGATTACCATCCAGTTCTCTCCCGACTTGTTCTTCGGGAACGTCATCAACAAGAACCAGTTCGACAGTATTCGTCGGATGCTGGAGCGTGCACAGTGCGGACTTTGCTTCCCCATGCAGGCCATCATGAAGGTGTACAACTGGCTGGACAAGCTGGCTTCCGAGGAGCAGGGCTTTTATGCCGTGATGAACTTTCTCCGTATCCTTTACGAACTTTCCCTCTATGACAATGCCCGGGTGTTGTCCAGTTCTTCGTTTGCCAAGATAGAGACTTTCTCGGACAGCCGCCGGGTACAGAAGGTGCAGAAATACATTTCCACCCATTATCAGGAGGATATCCGGTTGGCTTCATTGGCCGATATGGTGGGCATGACCCCGGTCTCCTTCAGCCGTTTCTTCCGCCTGCGCACCGGCAAGACGCTTTCCGACTACATTATCGACATCCGTCTGGGCTTTGCCACGCGTCTGCTGGTAGATTCCACGCGTACCATTGCCGAGGTGTGCTATGACTGCGGCTTCAACAATCTGTCCAATTTCAATCGTATGTTCAAGCGGAAGAAGGGATGCTCGCCGAAGGAATTCCGTGAGAATTATCGGAAAAAGAAGCTGGTGATATGATAAGAAAGTATCAGTATCCTTTATTGAAAGTGCCTATTTTTGCACCGATGATTAATACTAATATCTGATATTATGAAAAGAGTTTTTTCCTTATTCTTATGTTTGCTGTGTGTATGTGGTGTGATGGCGCAGATACGCGGCAATGAAGTCCGTGTAGTCGTTTCACCCGACCATGGCGATTGGGTGTATCGTCCGAATGAGAAGTGCACGTTTACTGTCCGGGTGCTGAAGGCGCAGAATCTCTTGCCCGACGTCAGGATTGACTATGAGCTGGGTCCCGAAATGTATCCCGCTGAAGTGAAGAAAGACGTGGTGCTGAAAGACGGTACCTTGAAGTTGCAAGGCACGATGAAGACTGCAGGCTTCTTGCGTTGCAAGGTCAAGGCGCATGTGGACGGCCGGACTTATGAAGGGCTGGCTACGTCGGCATACGCTCCCGGGCAGCTGCAACCCGTGACGAAACTTCCTGCCGATTTTCGGGATTATTGGGCCAAGACCTTGGAAGAGGCGCGCAAGACCCCGTTGAATCCCCTTATGACACTGCTTCCCGAACGCTGTACGGAAACGGATAATGTATATCAGGTCAGCTTCCAGACGAAAGCTTGGGGAGGACGTTTCTACGGCATTCTCAGTATTCCCAAGAAAGAAGGAAAGTATCCGGCCTTGCTGCGTGTGCCCGGTGCGGGCGTCCGCCCTTATGCGGGAGATACGTATACGGCTCCCGGAAAGGTGATTACATTGGAGGTGGGCATCCACGGCATTCCCGTCACGATGCAGCAGCCTGTATACGATGCGCTGGCAGGCGGGGCGCTGAGCAATTACTGGACGTTCGGCCGCGACAGCCGGGATGCTTCTTGCTATAACCGTGTGGTGGTAGGCGCTTTGCGTGCTGTGGACTTTATCTGTTCGCTGCCGCAGTACGACGGGAAGGCGCTGGGCGTTACGGGTTCCAGCCAGGGCGGTGCCTTGTCTGTGATTACGGCGGCTCTTGATTCACGCGTAACTTTCCTGGCGGCTGTTCATCCTGCCTTGTGCGACCACGAAGCGTTCTTCAAGAAGCGTGCTTGCGGCTGGCCCCATTATTTCTATTATTACGGTACTCCCGATGAAAAGCAGCTTGAAACGGTGCGTTATTATGATACGGCAAACTTTGCCCGCCTGCTGAATGTGCCCGGTTGGTTCAGTTGGGGATATAACGACGAGGTCTGTCCTCCCACTTCCATGTATGCAGCCTACAATGTGATTTCTTCCCCGAAAGAGCTGCATCTTTATTTGGAAACCGGGCATTACTGGTATCAGGAACAGTGGGATGAATGGCTGGACTGGATACGGAGACAACTTAATGTGTCAATGTGATTAATCTGATAATATAGTATCATTTTTTATGATATGAGCCACGTATCTTTGTGTATCGCTTAAAAACTGATAATATGAAGAAACAATTCCTTTTACTGACAGTACTTTTATTCCTTTTGGGAGCATGTGCCCCCGAGCCTGCGGAACATTCGTTTATCAGGGTCAATGCTGACGGACAGTTCGTTCGCGACGGAAAGCCCTATTATTTTGTAGGTGCCAATTTCTGGTACGGTGCCATTCTTGGTTCCGAAGGTGAAGGCGGCAATCGTGAACGGTTGCATAAGGAGCTGGACTTTCTGAAAAGTATTGGCATCAACAACCTGCGCGTATTGGTGGGTGCTGACGGTGAAAATGGCATAAAGACGCGGGTAGAACCCTCTTTGCAAGTAGCACCAGGCGTCTATAATGATACTATTTTAGCCGGATTGGATTATTTTATGAATGAACTGCGTGAACGTGATATGACAGCTGTCCTCTATTTGAACAATTCCTGGGAATGGAGCGGTGGCTATTCCGTTTACCTGCAATGGTCCGGACACGGTGATGCCGTGGTACCTGCCGTAGACGGATGGCCCGCCTACATGGAGTATGTCAAGCAGTTCCCCCAATCGGACAGCGCGAAGGCCTTGTTTGCCAATCATGTCAATTATATTGTTTCACGCACCAATAGGTATAATCAGATAAAATATGTGGATGACCCTACTATTATGTCCTGGCAGATTGGTAACGAGCCTCGCGCTTTCTCTGACGAGAACAAGGAGCCGTTTGCCCGCTGGATGGCCGATGTGGCTGCACAAATCAAGTCACTCGACCCGAACCACATGGTGTCTTCCGGCAGTGAGGGCTCGTGGGGATGCGAAATGGATATGAGTCTTTTCGAGAAGATTCATGCCGACCCCAACATCGATTATCTGAATATCCACATCTGGCCCTACAACTGGGGCTGGGTGAAGGCTGACAGCCTGACGGAACTTCTTCCGCGTGCCAAGGAGAATACCAGGAAGTATATAGATGACCACATGGTCATTGCCCGGAAGTACAGCAAGCCGATTGTTTTGGAGGAGTTCGGTTTTCCTCGCGACGGCTTCAGCTTCTCCAAAGAGGCACCGACCACTGCCCGCGATGAATATTACCGTTATGTATTCGACCTCATCCGCCAGGACCGTGAGAGCGGCGGACTCTTTGCCGGATGCAACTTCTGGGCATGGGGTGGTTTTGCCGGACAAAATCCCGACCATGTATTCTGGGAAAAGGGAGATGACTATACCGGCGACCCGGCTCAGGAACAACAAGGACTGAACTCTGTCTTTGCCACAGACAGCACTATTGAAATAATTAAAGCGGAAAACCGGAAGCTGCAAAATTAGACCTGTCCGTGCTTTTTCGTGTAATCCCTGCCCGAAAATCAGAATATAAGCATGTGCAAAGCGTTCCTACCGTTATCAGGAAAGATGTATAACTCTAATTACTAAGTATGATATGAGAAGCATATGGAAAGTTATGTTGGCGGTTTGTTGCCTAGGTATGACCATTGGTTGTGGCACAAACCCGTTGAAGAATGAAAGTGCGGAGGAAACGCTTCCGGCATTGATAGTCAATGGTACGCAGCTGATGAATACCGAAGGCGACACGGTGGTATTGCACGGGGTCAGCTATGGCTGGCATCAGTTCTGGCCCCGTTTCTACAATGCCTCTTCGGTTGCTTATCTGGTCAATGACTGGGGCGCGCAGGTGCTTCGGGCCTCTATGGGAGTGGATTTGGATAGCGCCTGCTATGTGAACAAGCCCGAGTTCGGCATTGAGTGTGTTACGAAAGTGGTGGACGCCGCTATCGAGAACGGCGTTTACGTCATTATCGACTGGCATAGCCACAATCTGCGGCAGGAAGAAGCAAAGGAATTCTTCACCCAAATGGCTACCCGTTACAAGGGGGTTCCGAATGTCATCTATGAGGTTTTCAACGAACCGGTGGAAGATAGTTGGGAGCACGTGAAGGCATACTCTGTGGAGGTCGTCAAGACGATTCGTGCCATAGAGCCGGATGCAGTTATCCTCGTCGGTTGTCCGCATTGGGACCAGGACATCCATTTGGCAGCGGACGATTCTATTACCGGATATAGCAATATAATGTATACACTCCACTTTTATGCCAATACCCACGGACAGTGGCTGCGCGACCGCGCCGACTATGCTCTGGGAAAGGGTTTGCCGATTTTCGTTTCCGAATGCGCCGGTATGGAGGCAAGTGGGGACGGCCCCATCAGTAAAGAGGAGTGGGGGAATTGGCTGGAGTGGATGCAGCGGCATTCCATCAGTTGGGTGGCTTGGTCCTTGTCGGACAAAGACGAGACTTGTTCCATGCTTTATCCGTCGGCTTCTTCCGAGGGAAACTGGAAAGATGCAGACGTGAAGGAATGGGGAAGAATGGTGCGAGATGAACTGAAGAAATGACTTTTGTAGTAATACTATTTTATCAAATATTATTATTTGATAAAATAGTATTATAAGATTTGATGCTAAAAGTCTACTTTTGTCAAGCTTGATTAGAATTTGATAATAATCATATAATGTTTAACCGCTAATGAAATGAAAAATGCCTATGAGAAAGGAGTGATATGTATACCAACCACTTTATAGAATAAGGTATATCTAATTTTTCCTCAAAAAGAAAAGTTTAACCTTATATTAAACGGTAGATGCCGCCAGGCAATACCAATTCATTAATCTAAGAAAAATACAAGTATGAATTTAAATTTCAGAAGAACCGCGCTGCTCGTGGGTATCTGTTCGGCTGTCAGCCTGACTTATACTCCGCAACTTTTCGCCGCATCGGTCGATGCAATAGATGCTGTGCAGCAAGCAAAAAAAATCACAGGTACTGTAACAGATGCAATGGGACCGGTTATCGGTGCCAATGTGTTGGAAAAAGGCACCACAAATGGTGTTATTACCGACATTGACGGTAATTTCACATTGAATGTTCAGCCGGGAGCCACGATTGTAGTGTCTTTTATCGGTTATCAGCCGCAAGAAATCGTGGTAGGCAACCAGACTAATTTCAAGATTCAGCTGAAGGAAGATGCTGAATTGTTGGATGAAGTAGTCGTAGTGGGTTACGGTGTACAGAAGAAGAAACTGGTGACAGGTGCTACGGTTGAGGTAAAAGGCGAAGACATCGCAAAATTAAATACTACGCAGGCATTGGGCGCTTTACAAAGCCAGTCTCCGGGTGTAAATATTCAGGCCGTTTCCGGTCAGCCGGGTGATGGGTTTAAAATTAATATTCGTGGTGCTGGTACTAACGGAAATACAGCTCCAGTTTACGTTATTGATGGTGTAGCCGGTGGCGATATTAACGCCTTGAATCCTGCCGATATTGAACGTATTGACGTGTTGAAAGATGCTGCATCTTGTGCAATTTACGGTTCGAGCGGTGCCAACGGTGTTATCCTTATTACTACGAAGCAGGGTAAGGTAGGAAAGGTTTCTGTATCTTATGATGGAAACATAGGTTGGGCAAATATATATAAGATGCCTGATATGTTGAATGCCAAAGAATATATGGCGGTAATGGATCAAGTGGCCTATAATAATGGAGGCCAACCGTATGATTGGTCAAAATTCGTAGATGCTGATTTGCTGACTGCTTATCAGAATGGTACCAATCCTGGTACAGATTGGGTAAAAGAATTCCGGAATAAAAATGCTGTGGTTACTAATCATGCGTTGAATGTAACAGGTGGTTCTGAATTCTCCAAATTTTCGACAGGTATAGGCTATCAGTATCAAGATGGTGCATTCGGTGGTCCGGTGAAGACTGACTATCGTCGTTTTACTTTCCGCATTAATTCTGAGCATGTGATATATCGTAAGGGAGATGTGGATGTGATAAAGTTTGGTGAGAATATATATTATCAGCACAAACAGAATCAAGGTGTGCAGTTAGGTAATCAATATTCGAATGACCTTTCTAATGCTTTGCGTGCTATTCCTCTGATTCCTGTATATAATGAAAATGGTGATTTCTTCATGTATGATGATTTGAAGAATTTTGGAACGAGTGCTAATGGTATACTTGATTATACTGCATATGCTTCTAATCCGATGGCTCACATGGTATATAATCAGGCTGGGAATAATAAGAATAAGAATTTTAATCTGAACACAGCGGCATATCTGGAAGTACAACCACTTAAGAATCTTATTTATAAAGGTCAGGTTAGTTACAAACAATGGTCAAGTTCATGGCGTTCATATCTTCCCGTTTACCAAATTAATAATCAGGGAGATAGCCGTGATAAAGACCAAACGATAAATAACGTGTCTTTGGGTTGGAACTGGAGTTTGACTAATACGTTGAGTTATCGGTTTGATATTACAGACTTACATCATTTTGATGTTTTGGCTGGTACAGAGTATTCTAAATCAAGACCAACTTATGGCGAATCAGTAGAGGCAACCGGTTATAATAGTGCTTTTGGTGACTTTACACATGCTTATTTGCATAATACAGAACGTAAAGCTACTGCTACAGTAAATGGTTATCCCTCGGATTATGGTTCTAAGATGTCTTATTTTGGACGTTTGAATTATGACTTTAAGGAAACTTATATGTTTTCTGCTATCATTCGTGCCGATGGCTCGTCTAAGTTTGCGAAAGGCAATCAATGGGGATATTTCCCATCATTCTCCGCAGGTTGGGTTATTTCAAACGAGGCTTTTATGAAGAATACTGCTTCTTGGCTTGGTTTCTTGAAAGTCCGTGCTGGTTGGGGACAGAATGGTAATGACAATATCCCTAATTCAAATTGGCGTGCCGGTTATGAGTTTGGCGATTATGGTCTTTATACATTTGGCTCGGATAAGAATGGAGGTACAACCGGAGCTTACCCGAATCGTTTGGCTAACCCCGATTTGACATGGGAAACTTCAGAACAGACCAATATCGGTATTGATGCCCGTTTCTTGGATAACCGTCTGAGTTTTAACATGGATTGGTATAACAAGCAGACGAAAGACTTGTTAGTGGAAGTGGGTATCAATGCAGCTTCCGGTTTTGCTACTCAATATCAAAATGCTGGTACGGTAAAGAATACTGGTCTTGAACTTTCAATGGGCTGGAGAGATCAGATTGGTAAGGAGCTCAAGTATGGGGTGAATGTCAATATGGCCTATAATAAGAATGAAGTAACGGAGGTTAATAACGCCAATCATTTTATTGAAGGCGGTAATGATTTGTTGGCTCAGAATACGGGTCGGTTTGTCCGTATGGAAGAAGGACATCCTATTGGCTATTTTTATGGTTATAAGACGGATGGTGTCATTCAGAACCAGACAGACTTGCAGGCATATCTTGACCAGAATTGTAAAGGCAATGCGGCAAACTCTAAGCAAGGTGCAAGTATTAAACCGGGCGATTTGAAGTTTGTGGATGTTGATGGAAATGGGGTGATTAATGATGACGATAAGACTGATTTGGGTAATCCTCATCCTGACGTGACAATGGGTCTTACGTTAAGTGCGGAATATAAAGGATTTGATTTCTCTGTAACAACCTATGGCGCTTTTGGTGCACAGGTAGCTCGCTCTTGGCGAAAGTTCTCAGACGGACAGTATGAAAACTATACGACAGAAGTTTACGATTACTGGCATGGCGAAGGAACCTCAAACAGATATCCGCTGCTTGCGCCGGGAAATAGCGGCCAGAATTTCCAGGCCATTTCAGATATTTATATTGATGATGCCGACTATGTTCGCATTCAAAATCTGACTATAGGATACGATTTCAAGAGAATTTGGAAGAACTGTCCGTTCCAGCAACTTCGTGTGTATGCTGCTGCACAGAATCTATTTACTTTTACCGGTTATAAAGGGATGGATCCGGAGAATGGTAGAGCCCTCAATGACAGCGAACCGTGGGTAACCGGTGTTGATGTAGGTAACTATCCTCAACCTCGTACTTATATGGTAGGTGTTAATGTTAAATTCTAAAATTGATACACGATGAAAAAAATAGCATATTTAATAGGTGCAGCTTTGATGATAGCAGGAATGTTTGCTTCTTGTAGCTTGGACTCGATGAGTCTGACGGAAAAAGATACGACCAATTTTCCTAAAACGGCTGAAGATGCCAATCAGGCTTTAGCTGCCATATATCAGAATCTGAATAATGTCAATGCTTTTCCGCAGCAGTCTTTCTTGTATAATTCTCTGCTGGCTTGCGATGATATGTTGGGTGGTGGTGGCCCCAATGACAAGTTGATGCAATCTTTGGACCTTCTTTGTAATACGGGTACAAATGCTACGCAGGACTACTGGGTGGCTCGCTATCAAGGAATCAACCGTGCCAATACGTTGTTGGAGGCTCTTGCCGGTATTGAAATGGATCCGGAAGTGAGAGCGCAGGCTGAGGGTGAAGCCAAGTTCCTTCGTGCTTTTTATTACTATGAGTTGGCTTCCATGTATGGGCGCGTACCTTTGGTGATTACTGCTTTGTTGCCCGAAGATACTACTCCTCCGACTGCGGCTGTTATCTGGGGGCAGATTCTGCAGGATCTTCGCGATGCGGCTGCAAATATGCCGGCTGTTCGCAAGTCGGATGGGCATGTTGATAAATATACGGCTGAAGCTATGTTAGGACGTGCTTGGTTGTATTATACCGGCATGTATGGTAATGGTGAAACTCTGAACGATTTGGTTAGTACGAACTATAGTCCGTTGACTTCAGTTGATTTGCCTGATGGGACTACTTTGACCAAGCAGGATGTGGTTGGGTATATTGATGATTGTGTGAATAACTCCGGTTATAGTCTTGTTCCTGAGTTTCGTAATTTGTGGGCATATACCAATAAATGTACGGTAGAAGATTTTCCGTTTACTGCCGGTCAGGGACTGAAGTGGGTAGAAGATGATGCAGCGGTAAATCCCGAATCCATGTTTGCCATTAAATATAATAAACTTGCATCTTGGAGCACTACTATCGGTTATGGTAACGGTTACGCTCTGCATTTTGGTGTACGTGGCAATGATCAGGCCAATTCTTTCCCCTTCGGACAAGGATGGGGTGCCGGTCCTGTAGCTCCCAATCTTTATAATGATTGGAGTGTGGCAGAACAAGATGATGCCCGTCGTCCGGCCTCCGTATTCAAGACGGAGGATATGCCGAGTTATAATAAAGGTGGTGGTGACGGCTTTATCCAAGAAACGGATTATTATCAGATGAAAATAGGTTCTATCATGGCTTATAATACGGATGCGGCTGGAAATAAAACGATTGAACCGGTATTTGAGAAGATAATGTATGGTGCCGACGGCTGGATTAATGATAATCTGATGCAAACCGGTTCTATCCATGATTTGGTCTTGATTCGTTTTGCGGATGTATTGTTGATGCAGTCTGAATTGAAGGAAGATGTTTCCGGTATAAACAGAGTGCGTAGTCGTGCCGGGCTTGAACCTATTGGTACATATTCGTTGGCTGCATTGCAGAATGAACGCCGTTGGGAACTATGTTTTGAAGGTACTCGCTGGAACGATATTCGCCGTTGGCATATTGCTGCCGATGCCCTTGAGAAACAGACGGGAACAAAGGTTTATACAAATGGGGCTGAAAGCCGTAATGTGGCGCAGAACGGTGGTTATGCCGCACGTTATAAGGCTACGGCAGGTTTCCAGAAGATTCCCGAAAACCAAGTCCTCCTGAATGAAGGAAAGGTAGAACAAAATGCGGGTTATACGGATGCAAGTGCTGAGTATAATGGTTGGCAAGAATAGAATATGAATTTAAAATGAAAAAAGATATGAAAAAGATATTATTCGCAATACCTTTGTTTGCAATGCTGCTGGTGGCTTGCGATCCGATAGTGGATGAAATCAGTCCGGATCCCAATGTCACACCGGAAAATCTTACTTTTGAACTTGTGGCCAAGAACCAGGGAAACAACAACATTCAGATTGTTCCTACTCCGTCACGTTATGTGAAGGTTTATGATGCTACGTCTGATACCAAGTTGGCAGAAGGTACGGCTCCGTCGGTTCAAGTAGCTCCTCCTAATAAAGAATTGCAAGTATATGTAACAACCATTAATTCGGACGGCTCCATAACAAAATCGGCTTCCAAATCAATAGCAGTAACGGAGTATACAGATCTTCCCGCTATTTATGCTGATGTATTCGGTACAACTCCGGACGGTGGTTATGGAACAACCACTTGGACTTGGAATACAGAAGCCGAAGACGGCTGCTGGGGTAATGGTGGATTTCTGTCAAATACAGGTCCCGGTTGGTGGGTTATCCGTAGTGGAGAAATTGATGGACAGGTTACAGGTGCGGGACTACCTGATGACGGATTGAACGGTTGGTTCTCGCTTAGTTTGTCAGGTGTCCAGACAAGTCGTGGTGAAAGTGGCTCTGTAAAAGTTTCAGAAGATATGGTACAATCCGGATGGGATGTAGGTACAATTGAATTTTCTGGTACTATTCCTTTGTTGGGTATACAACCTAATCAAGGAAATGCACGTCAGTATGTATATCACATTTTGAAAATCACAGAGGATGAACTTCGGCTTTGTGCACCTGAGCCAGGGGTGACTTCTGGAGGTGGTACTGCATGGTTCTGGAATTTCAAGAGAAAATAGTCAATATTGGATGTGCGGGCGGGTAATATCCGCCCGTATTCCTCAATTAATAATCACATAAAAATCAAAAGATGAAACGAACTTTTTGGTGTATTCCCGTATTTTTGCTTTTTTGCATTTTATCAGTAAAGGCAGATGTCTTGGGACCATATATAATGGATGGTAATGTGCCTGATACGCCAGCAGGATATGGACGAATTGTGCTTCCGATTAGTGGTGTATATGTTCCAGTTAACGCGAGTATAACGGTTTGTGACGAAGGTGGTAAACAATATGTTTTGACAGCGCGTGAACCAGGAGTTCCTCCATATTGCTATTTCTTGGCTTGTGGAATTTATCGTGTGATTGCATTAGAGAATTGTACGACACAGTCTAATTGGGGAACGCTTGTCGTAGGAAGTACTTTCGAAGTCTCAGGAGGATATATCAATTTGGTTTATACAGGAGAGGTTCCTTATACTCAAAGCATAGTTCAAGCACCTGGTACTGACGATAATGTTCCTCCTTCCAAAGTAGGTTACAATATAATGAAAGTGTATGGAATAGAGACAAACGGTGGAGGGGTGTTGGTTGATTCTGACAAAAAAGAATATGGTATCTTTAATTATACCGGACATATAGGCGGTGCTCATTACTTTTACATTAAGCCAGGCACATACACTATAAAATCTTTGAGTGCTACCAATGGAAATTATATTTATTTGGAGTATGGAAATGTTAGACAACCGCTTTCTGCTGGTAGGACTTTCACAGTTCCTGCGTCATTCTTCTCCATTGTGTTTTCTAAAAAGGCACTTTAAGAATAATCTATAAATGAATTATTCAACTCAAAGCAGTTGTCGTTACCCCCCCGACTTTATTAGTCGCCCGTAACATCGGATAATTGTAAATGCATTAACCGAATAGTACAATTGTTTAATGGTTAAATCAGGAAAAGGCGAGTCGTGAGATTCGCCTTTTCGCATTCATTCTCTATTGCCTTTCCGGATGCAATTCACATTCCTTTTTGTATTACCCCTGATTTCAGGGCGCAGAATGTTTCTTTTTATCCCTGCATCTCCTTCACCTCCTTCTCCCATCCTCCTGTTCATCGGCTTTCCCGGTGAAACCGCTTTCCACCCTCATCGCCCCGCCTTTGCATCGCGCGACACGCCGTAGTATCCCGGCATGGCCCGGTAGATGGGTTGCGTGGGCTTCCCCACATTCTTCAGCTTGCCCTCTTGCTGCAAGCGTTTCAGGTGGACGTTCGCGGTGGTGCGCGCCATGCCGCATAGCGCTTGGAAGTCGCTGCGAATCAGCACGTCGTGGTCGGCAAAGTATTCCTTCAGCTTCATGTCTATCTCCACTTCCGAAAGTTTCTGGGAGTGGCGGGTGTATTTGCTGCGGATGGCACTGACTCCCGTCATTGCTTGTTTCAGCCTGACGTCGGGACGGAAACTGATGCTCTTCAGCCGGAGTTTCAGGTGCTTGTTCGGGGTACTGCGGGTCACTTTCTGTGTGGCTTCCAGGGTGGGGGCGAAGTAGCCCAGCCCTTCGATGTGCACCTCGTGCCCGTCGCGCAGTTCTTCGCCGCAGATTTGCGTCAGGCAGTCTATCGCGTTCATCACGTCGCCCACCGTGAGCGAGCTGCGGGCATGCACGCGGTTGTAGAGCTGCCGCATGGTTACTTTCCCGTTGAGCAACGGGCGGGGATGGAGGCCTCTCTCTTCCGGGGCTTCCTCGTTGGTGCCGGGATTCTCGTACCAGTCATATAGTATTGCCATATCAATAGGTTTTAGTGCGTTCAACGTATTTGTTTCTTTCCTCGGAAGTGTCTTCCTATAAGTGAACGACTCCGGTCGGCCGAACGAACAACCCGGGTCGTTCACTTATAAAGAACCATGCAAAGGTACTGAAAATAAAGGGTTACGCAGCATAAATAAGTATGTTTGTCGGCAGCAAGCGCACAACGAGGCTTTCTATCGTGTCAGCCTTGTGGAGGAGGCGGTTCGCAGCTTGTTCCGTGCCCCGCTTCCGGCAGAGAAGAGCTTTGACCTGACTGCCGCCGACATCTTTGACGAGTTGCAAAAAAGCATCCCGCCCTGATGCGTGGCAGCAATCCCGTGCAGTTCGGTTCGGTGCTGCTGCGGGCGGGACTGAAACGCCGGCATACGAAGTACGGCAATGTGTACGAGGTGGTGAGAAAGAAAAAAGAAGTTTCACCGGAAAGGGTTGAACGATAGGGAAATAATGCGAAAGGTGAAGGGGTGAAGGAAGAGAAAGCCGGTTTATAATCTCATTACGGATTGACATAGATTCCTATTAATTCAGACAGAAGAACAAAAAGACAAAAGAAAGAAAATATGTTCTTTTGTCTTTTTGTTCTTCTGTCTGAAAAATGTAATGATATGTCAAGCCTTTCTCAATCCTGGCATATCCATTTCTCAATATTGCGTGTCTGTCCGCTGAAGTTCACCCCTATCTTGAACAGTTGCCGTCCGTCGGCTTCGAAAGGCGAGGCGTAATGCTTCTCGTTGATTTGTCGCAACGCTTCTTCGGCGGTGCCTTCCAGCTTGAACTCCATGACGTAGATGTACTTGTCGGTTTTCAGCACGAGGTCTATCCTGCCTTGCGAGGTATGATACTCCACGTTTACATAGAATCCCAGCAGTTTGAACACGATAAAGAGCACATTCTGATAGTGAAGTTCCTGGTCGCGCACAAGCTCGTAGGGGGTGTCGGCAAAGAAGCTTTGAAGGCGGTGGAAGAAGGCGTCGTAATTGCCTGAACGTATTTCCCGAACAAAATTCTGTATCTCAAACGGTGCTTCTACCTTATTAGTCTTGGCATAGAACGGCAGCAGGAAGCGGACAAAACCTTCTTCTACTTCACGGTTTGGGAACCCTAATTTATAGATGTCAAACTCTTCGTCATAGCTCTTTATCGTCAGGTACCCGCTTTGGTAAATCACCGGAATGGGATTGGTGGATTCGGAGTCGATGCTGTTCAGCACCTGGGCGTCTGTTTCCTCGTAGGCCATGCGTTCCAGGTTGTAGTGATGCTTTTTCAGCAGGTTCACTAAATAAGTGGGCGTGCCCGTCTCGAACCAGTAGCTGCCGAACTGTTTGCGGTCGAAGGCATTGAGCAGGCTGAAAGGGTTGTAGATGCCGATGGAGTCGGGGGTGAAGTGGTAACCGTCGTAATACTCCTTCAGCTTGTCGCAGAATTTGTCATACGTCATGCCTTGGGCTTCGGCAAATCCATGCATCTCGTCTTCCAGATACTCATGCAGTTCCCGGTCGCTGATGCCGCAGATGTCGATATACTTATCCCACATCGAAATGTCGTTCAGGTTGTTCAGGTCGCTGAACACGCTTACCTTTCCGAACTTGGTGACGCCCGTCAGTATGGCAAACTGGATGCAGCCGTCCATCGTTTTCAGTACGCCGTAGAAAGGTTTCAGCGTTTCGCGGAACTCCTTTTGCAATGCCTCGTTGCCGATGGCTTGCAGCATGGGCTTGTCGTATTCGTCTACAAGGATGGCCACCATCTGTCCCGTCCGTTCGTAGGCACGCTTCACGATGCCGGCAAAGCGCAGGCTGAGGGACTTCTCCCACGGTTCGGAACCGTAAATCTGTTCCCAATCGGACAACGCGGCATTCAGGATCTTGTCCAGGCTGTCCGGTGTGTCGTACTTTCCGATATTCAGGTCCAAGTGCAGCACAGGACGCTTCACCCAGTCTTTTTCCAGCTTTTCTATGGCCAGTCCCTCGAAAAGTTCCTTCTTTCCCAGAAAGTAGGCTTCGAGCGTGGAGATGAGCAGGCTTTTGCCGAAACGGCGGGGACGGCTCAGGAAATAGTAGCTGCCCGTCTTCACCATCTTATATACCAAGGCGGTCTTGTCCACATAGAAATAGCCGCCTTTGCGCAGCTTCTCGAAGTTCTGGATGCCGATGGGATAAATATTTTCGCTCATGATGACTGTATATTTTATAGATTTCTACAAAAGTAACTTCTTTATAAGAACAAAACAAGCGAAAGTTGCGATTTTCACTACTCCTTGTCGGATAAAAAACTTATCTTTGCGATTGAAACAATCTCTTGTTAATGATATGAAATACACATCATACTCTTATCCTTCGGGCAGGGCGGAAGTGGCTGCATTTGTTGTGACCGGCGGAGTGACGGAATACCATGTGATGATACATGCCACTGACCCGAAACAGACCTATCGTGAACAGATGAATGCCGTGTTGGATGCGTATGCCGCTTTACTGAAAAAAGAACTGTCCGGAGCCGTGGCGGTTTTTAAAAGATACTTCCTGAGTGATGCCGCCAACCAAGCGGAACTGTTGCTTGCCGCTACGGCGGAAAGCTCCGATTGCGCGCTGTCTGTGGTGGAACAGCCTCCGCTGGATGGCACCAAGATTGCTTTGTGGGCCTATCTGCAGACCGATGTGCAGACACGAGTGCTGCCGAACGGACTGTATGAAGTGAAACACGGTGCTTACCGCCAGCTCTGGATGGGAGGCAGCTTCAATCGTGCCGCCAATTCGGAATACCAGATGCGTCTTTTGCTCAACGACTATGCCATGCAACTGATGGAGGAAGGGTGTACTCTGGCCGACAATTGCCTGCGTACCTGGATATTTGTGCAGAATGTGGATTGCAATTATGCCGGTGTAGTCAAGGCACGCAATGAGATGTTCGTCACCCAGAACCTGACGGAGAACACGCACTATATTGCCAGTACCGGTATCGGTGGGCGTCATGCCGATCCGAAAGCATTGGTGATGCTTGACGCTTTTGCCGTAGCGGGATTAAAGCCCGGACAAATCAAATATCTCTATGCCCGCACACACTTGAATCCCACTTACGAGTATGGGGTCAGCTTTGAGCGGGGAACGGCGGTGGATTACGACGACCGCCAGCAAGTGCTCATTTCCGGTACGGCGAGTATCAACAACCGTGGGGAAGTGATGTATGCCGGAGATGTACGCCGTCAGACAGAACGGATGTGGGAGAATGTGGAAGCTCTGCTGAAGGAGGCCGATTGCGGCTTTGGAGATGTGGGGCATATCATTGTCTATCTTCGTGATATAGCGGATTATGCTGTAGTGAAAGAGATGTTTGATGAGCGTTTTCCCGATATTCCGAAAGTCATTACGCTGGCTCCCGTCTGCCGCCCGGGGTGGCTGGTGGAAATGGAGTGCATGGCGATGAAGAAAATCTCTGATTAAAAATATTATCTTTGGTTAATTGAATATTAGGCTGACAGTTGGTAAACGCTTACCTTTGTTGAAATTCTAATGTATAAGGATGAAAACACGTATCTTGTTTTTCTGTATCAGTTGCCTTCTTTGGGCAAGTTGTGAAAATTCCGGACAGAATTATGTGATTGAAGGAACGTTGCCGTCGGTGAAATACGACGGGGAATGGATATACCTCGTGCCGATGGAGAATGCGCCGGGGCGGGTGGATTCTGTAAAGATAACCAATGCCTCTTTTTCTTTTTCCGGACAAGGGGAGGAGATGAGGGTGTTGCGTCTGCGCCATCTGCTGCGTATCTACATCCAGGAACTGCTGGTGGTGACGGAGCCGGGAACCATACATGTGAAGGCCGACTCTGTCGGCTCGGTAACGGGCACTCCGCAAAATGATGCCCTTCAGAAATGGAAAGAGGGGAGGGAAAAGAAGCAAGAGGCTTACCATTTCATCCGGACGGGACTGCGGAATGCCACCGGAAAAGATTCACTGCATCTGATACGGATACGTGACAGTCTGAGGATGCAGGAGCAGGAAACGAACTTTCTGTTTTTGAAAGAGCAGGGAAACAATACGTTGGGAATATTCATGCGGAAGATGCTGCGTGGCTCCTTGACGGAAGAACAACAAAAACTGTTGGATGAAAGCTTGCAGAAGGAAATACATTGAATGGGGAGCGGCAGGAATCGGCGCTTTGGCGTTGTTCCTTTTTTTCTTCCGGATATTGCCCTATCATCTGTTCCATCGGGAGCAGACACAGCTCTTTTTGCTTGCCACCGAACCATTGGTCGGGTATCTGCGGCATCCGGCGGCTCTGGCACGTCTGTCAGGAGATTTCCTCACTCAATTCTTTTATTACGAAGGGGGTGGTCCGGCCATAATGGCTGTCGTGCTGTTGCTTTGGGGAGTGGTGGTGTTTCGTTTGTTGGTTCCGTACATGGGACGTTGGGCGTGGGTTCCTACGGTGTTGGCGGTGGCTTGGGAGGCAGGAAGGCAATGCGGATTGAGTTATCCGCTTTCCGGCACAATCGCTTTAACCGGTATCGGAGGCGTTTTGTTGTTGTGTCGTAGCTGCATGCGACGTTCGTGGAAGTCGGGCTTACCGGTAAGCATATTGGCGGTATTGTCCGGCTATTGGCTGTTTGGCTGTGGCGATTGGTCGTCACGATGGTACAATATGCCCGATTTAGGGCGGGAATATCTTTTGGCGTTGGATTCGGAAATGTATTTCGGCCGTTCGGAAAAAGTACGGAAACTGTTGGCGGAGGGTGAATACCGCTCTCCGTTCACTGCCTATTATTATAATTTGCTGAATGCACAGCAGAACCGACTTCCCGACCGGCTGATGGATGGTTATCAACCGGCTTCGCAAGGGCTGTTTCTGCCCGTGGCTCCCCATTCTACCTACCTCACTATTTATGCAGCCAATGAAGTCTGGTTTGCGTTGGGAGATATGACGATGGCTGAACATGCTGCCATTCTGGGAATGATTTTTTCTCCGCATCATACCGGAGCAAGAGCTGTCAAGCGTTTGGCGGAAATCAACCTGGTGAACGGTGATGAGGCGGCGGCCATGAAATATCTTCGTCTCCTGCAAAAGACAATGTGTTACCGTGATTGGGCAGAACGACGTATTCCCGGAAAACAGACGGCCGAAGTCTGCCAATGGCTGGAACGGAAGCGGTTGTTGTTGCCTGCAACGGATACTTTGCGTTCTTCTGCCGACATTCCGCTTTCACTTCGTCATCTGTTACGTAATAATCCTGATAATACGTTGGCATGCGATTACCTTCTCTGCTTTGATTTGCTGAATAAGGATATTGGGGCTTTCGCCGGAGATTATCGGGAGTTTGCTGCAAAGAAGTTTCCTTCCAGATTGTATGCCGAAGGTTTACTTATCTATCTTGCCGGGAAAAAGGCTTCGTTGGATGAAGTGGAAAAATGGAATATACCGCCTCAAGTATTGGATGAATTTGGCGATTATACCCGACTGTACGAGGCGAATGGTGGTAATGGTGCCCCTTTGCAAGCCAAATACGGAAAAACATATTGGTTTTATTTCCACTATGCTACGATGAAAAAGGGGAAGTGATTTATGATGAACATAGATATGAAATATATACAAGTTGTTGTGGGGCTGTTACTGTGCTACTGCCTATATGCTTGCAGTCCCCGTCCGGAGTCTGTACAGCCTGCAGACCGGTTATTGGTGCTCTATCCGGAATATCAGGATGTAACCATTCCCTACAATGTGGCTCCTTTGAATTTCCTTGTGCGGAATGAAGGGGTGGATGCGGTGTGCGTGAGTGTAAAGGGAGCATCGGACAGCTTGGAGATAAATGCGCGCGGGAACAAGGCGATATTCCCCTTGAAAGCTTGGCGTGCATTGCTTGAAGCGGAGAAGGAACATACTTTGGAAGTAGTTGTTACTGCCCGTACCGACGGCCGCTGGCTGCGCTATCCTTCCTTTGCATGGCAGGTAGTGGCGGACAAGCTTGACGCCTATGTCAGTTACCGTCTGATAGAGCCCGGTTATGAGGTATGGAATGCTTTGCAGATACGTGAACGTTGCATCGAGAATTTCGAAGAGCGTATTTTGGCGGATAACAGCCGGACAGAGGGCAAATGCATGAACTGCCATGTGCACGGAGGAAATAGTGGCAGCCTTTCGATGTTCCATCTTCGGGGCGAGGGAGGAGGAACTGTCCTGAACCGTGACGGCAAGCTCCGTAAGCTTGCCTTGAAGAATGAACAGATGATATCTGCGGCTGTCTACGGGGATTTCCATCCTGACGGGCGGTATGGTGTGTTCTCGTCTAATGTGATTATTCCCATGTTCCATACGGAAAGTAACCGCCGTCTGGAAGTTTACGATACCGTCTCCGATTTGGCTGTCGCCGATTTTGACGGAAACCGGATGATTCTATCTCCGCTTACGGCAGATTCCACCGTACTGGAAACTTTTCCCACTTTCTCGGCAGACGGGAAATGGATATATTACTGCTCGGCTCCGGCCGTCCCATTGCCGGACAGCATACGGCAATTACGCTATTCGCTTTGCCGTATTGCGTTCGATGCCGATCACGGCACATGGGGCGACTGCGTGGATACCCTTTGGAACGCCCGGCTGGAGAGAGGCTCCGTGTGCCATCCGAAAGCTTCGCCGGATGGACGCTACCTGCTCTATACCGTTGCCGATTATGGAACATTCCCCATCTGGCACCGGGAGACGGAGTTGCAGCTGATGGATTTGCGGACGGGTACTGTAGACTCCCTGCCAATGGTCAACTCCAACCGTTCGGACACTTATCACAGTTGGTCGTCAGGCAGCCGTTGGTTTGCCTTTGCCAGCAAGCGGGGTGACGGGCAGTACGGGCGGGTTTATTTTGCCTATCTGGATGCCGAAGGGAAGGCGCATAAGCCTTTTGTGCTACCTCAGTCCGACCCTGAAAAAGACGATCTGACATTGAAATCCTACAATATCCCCGATTTGTCGGCCACTCCTGTTCCTTTTGATGCTTCTTCCATCAAGCGGATAAACCGGCAACTGAAGGCAGAGGAATTCAAATGACAAAATATTCAATGTGACAAATGGTAAATTGTAAAATAGTAAATGATTCTATGTATATATTTCTGAAAAAGACTTGGAAGATAGGGGTGTCTATACTTTTCGGCATAGTGGTGCTTCTCTTCTGGGGAAACGTATATCCGGCCCATCTCTCCTATCAGGAACAGTTTCAGCTTTTCTTGTTCGATGCTGATTACTTTTGGGAACGGATGGCTGTTCCAGGCGGACTGGCTGATTATATAGCCGAATATCTGACACAGTTTTATTATCACGTGTGGGCAGGTGCCAGTATCCTGGCTTTTTTGTACGTGTTGTTGCAACGGTTGGTTTGGAAACTGGCGAAGGAGCAGGGTGCGGCTGATGTGTATTATCCGCTGAGTTTTCTGCCCATCATTGTCTTGTGGCATTTCATGGGTGATGAAAATGCGATGCTGTCATTGGCGGTGGCTCTACTGCTGGTATTGTCAGCATCCTGCTGGTATGCGGATTTGAAGGGGAAGTGGCAGCGTGTCGCGTACATTCTGATAGTCCTTCCGCTGCTTTACTGGACAGCGGGTGCGGCACACTTCATCTTTATGGGCTGGGTGATTGTACGCGAGTTCCGGTTGAATCTTAAAGGTAAGAATTTCTGGGGTGGTGTCGGAGTGTTCTGGGGTGTAGGATTGTGGGGTATCGGCTGTCCGCTATTGGCAAGCATGTGGGTACAATTCCCCATTTACCGTCTGATGGGCGGTATAGGATATTACCGTTTCCCGGCAGTGATTCCCTGGATAGAGATAGGGCTTGCCGTATTGCTGGTTGTCCTTCCCTTCCTGCTGGCAGCTTTGCCCGCTTTGAAGAAGAAGCCGGTATTTTATGGAGTTCTGCAAGTGGTGGCGGTAACATTGTTCGGCTATTACTACGTGGCGGCCGGTTGCGATGTGGATAAAGAGGAGGCGATGGAGTATGATCGGCTGGTACGTAATAAACAATGGCAGGAGATTATAGAAAAGGCAGAAGAGAAGTCACCGGTTTCACCTTTCGGCGTGACCTGCCTGAATCTTGCTTTGGGAAAGACGGGACAGATGGGCGACCGCATGTTCGAGTTTTATCAGAACGGGACGAAAGGGCTGCTACCGGAGTTCCAGCGTGACTTTACTTCGCCGTTGCCCACCAGCGAGGCATATTATCATCTGGGAATGATAAATACGGCACAACGCTTCACTTTCGAAGCGATGGAGTCGATTCCCAACTTCAATAAAAGCAGTCGTTGCTTCAAACGGCTGGCCGAAACCAATTTGATTAACGGGCAATATGAGGTGGCCGCCAAATACCTGCGGGCACTGAGAAAGACCCTTTTCTATAAGGATTGGGCGGAGGAGGCTATGACTTATCTGTATGATGAAGAAAAAATAAATGCCCATAAAGAATGGGGCTGGCTGAGGCAGATACGTTATACGGAGGATTTTTTGTTCAGCGACCGGGAGATGGACATCATGCTGGGGTTACTGTATCAACATGACCACCGGAACCGGATGGCATTCGAGTATATGCTGGCATACGTCCTGCAGCAGCGTGATTTGGAACGTTTCATGAAGTATTATCCGCTGGGCAAGCATGCCGGTTACGACCATATTCCCCGCAGCTATCAGGAGGCGTTGGTATATGTATGGACACAGACGCACAAGAACTTTCAGGGTATGCCGTGGAGCATTTCGCCCCAAGTGGTGCGGGATGTAACGGAATTTGCGCGGATATATACCTCGCAGCAGAATGCCCGGCAGATGTTGGAGGCGCGTTTCGGCAGTACATACTGGAATTATTTGCTACTAAGAAAGTAAGATGAAAAAGATGAAGAATATAGCTGTTTGCATTATGGCTGCATGGTGGTTTGCCGCTTGTAGCAATCCGGTGACTTCTCCGGAGAAGGTGGATGAATGGCCGGATATCTATCCCGACTATATCGGTGTGACCATTCCTGCAACCATTGCTCCCATGAATTTCAACTGTATCGGTGGAGCGTATGAACGCGTGGATGTGACTGTGACCGGAGGAAAGTCCGGAGAAATGCATGTTAATGATAAAATAGTATCATTCCCGCAAAAGGAATGGCGGAAACTTTTGGAAGAAAACAAGGGAGACAGCCTTTTGTTTACGGTGTGTGTCCGGAAAGGGGGGGAGTGGAAACAGTACCGCTCTTTTCCCATGTATGTCAGTCCGTATCCTATAGATTATGGGGTGGTATACCGCAAGCTGGCTCCCGGATATGAAGTTTATAGCAAGATGGGCATTTATGAGCGTGACCTTTCTTCGTTCGAGGAGCGTCCCTTGCTGGAGAACACCATGGTGCCGGGCATGTGCCTGAATTGTCATGCTTTCAACAAAACCGACCCGGACTATCTGAGCCTGCATATCCGTGGAAAGAACGGAGGGACCTTGATGCAGATAGACGGGAAACGCGAAATGCTGGATACGAAAACGGATTCCACGCTCTCGGCGGGTGTATATCCTTATTGGCATCCAAGCGGTAAGTATATTGCCTATTCCGTCAACAATACGCGCCAGTCTTTCCATGCAGTGAAGGACGAGCGCGTGGAGGTGCTCGACCTGGAATCGGATGTGCTGGTCTACCATCCCGAGACACATGAATTGCTGCTCTCTCCCTTGCTTCGGAAGAAGGAGGTCTTCGAGACTTTTCCCGTATTCTCGCCGGACGGACGCAAACTGTACTTCTGTGCTGCGGAAGCCAGGCCGATACCGGCGGAGTATAAGGAGATACGTTATAGCTTGTGTAGTGTGGATTTCAACCCGGAAGACGGGACATTTGGCGAAAAGATAGATACGCTGGTCAATGCAGCAGCTATGAAAAAAAGCATCTCTTTCCCGAGACCCTCGTACGACGGCAGGTATATCATGTTTACATTGTCCGATTACGGTAACTTCTCAATCTGGCACAAGGAAGCCGATTTGTGGTTGTTGGATTTGCATGATGGCGGTATGCGCCCTATAAATGAGGTGAATAGCGACGATACGGAAAGCTTCCACAACTGGAGCAGTAACTCCCGATGGTTTGTGTTCAGTAGCCGCAGGGGAGATGGGCTTTATACCCGTTTGTATCTGGCTGGTTTGGATGAGAATGGGGTGGTGGGCAAGCCTTTCCTGCTTCCTCAGAAAAATCCGTGGGAATATTACGACCGTCTGATTTACTCGTACAATGTTCCCGATTTTACAAACGGACCGGTGAAGCTGGAACGCAGAAAAGCGGAACGGGGAATCGTCTCGAAGAAGCGTGTCCCGGTTAAAGTCAGATGATGTGTTTTTCCATATTCTGCTTTTTAATACAGTAAAGGGATAAAATTGTATCATTTTCCCTTGGCGCAATCGGCTATCTTTGTACCGCAAATCAATGTGTACTGATAATACTGGATTGAAAAACATGGATATGAAAAAACAGAAATTTGTTATGATGATTCTGGCGGCAAGTCTGTTGACCGCCTGCGGTTCTTCCAAGAAAGAACAGAGTGTGAACGAAGTGACTGCTGCTGCACGTACGCAGGAAACGGAGAACTTGCTGGCTAACCTGAAGAAAATTCCTTCCGGAGGTATCATGTTCGGCCATCATGATGATACGGTATATGGTATCGGCTGGGAAGGTGAGGAAGGGCGTTCGGATGTGAAGAGCGTGTGTGGCGACTATCCGGCTGTCATCAGCTTTGATTTGGGGGAGCTGGAACTTGGAAATGCAGCCAATCTGGATAAGGTTCCTTTCGATAAAATCAGAAAAGAGATAATCAATCAGTATCAGCGGGGCGGGATGGTTTCGCTCAGCTGGCATGCGCGTAATCCCAAGACGGGTGGTGATGCCTGGGACGTATCGGATACGACGGTGGTGAAGTCCATCCTGCCCGGAGGTGAGAACCACCGGAAGTTTGTCGGTTGGTTGGGGGGAGTTGCCGACTTCCTTCATTCGCTGAAGACGGCGGACGGCGTGAAGATACCCATACTTTTCCGTCCCTGGCACGAACATAGTGGCAGTTGGTTCTGGTGGGGCGAGAGGCTGTGTACCCCTGAGGAGTATAAGACGTTGTGGCACATGACGGTGGACAGCCTGCAGGCCAAAGGAGTGGATAATGTGCTTTATGCTTACTCTCCGGGTACGGAACCCAAAGATACCACGGAATACCTGAAGAAATATCCGGGTGACGGGTTGATAGACGTTATCGGTTTCGATACCTATCAGTTCGACCGGAATCACTATCTTGCCGGAATGGACAGGGCGCTTTCCATTATAGACAGTATAGGAAAAGCACATGATAAAGTGATTGCCGTGACCGAAACCGGTTACGAAGGAATTCCCGATGCAAAATGGTGGACTGGTACTTTGCTGCCTGTGCTGGAGAAGTATCCGCTTGCCTATGTGCTGGTGTGGCGCAATGCCCGTGAAAAGGTGACCCATTACTATGCCCCCTATCCGGGACAGGCATCTGCGGGAGATTTTGTGGAGTTTTATAACAATCCCAAGGCCCTGTTTGCTGCCGATGTAAATCTGTATCAATAAACAAACAACCTAATATAACAGACATGGAAGCTTTTAAAGAAAAGGTAGAGGGACTCTTTCGGAAACACGAAGAGTTGATAACGAGAAAGAATGTGGCTGTAGAAGACGGCAATGGCATATTCACACGCTATAAATATCCGGTAGTGACGGCGGCTCATACACCCGTATTCTGGCGGTATGATTTGGATGAGAAGTCCAATCCGTACCTGATGGAACGTATCGGTATGAATGCGGCCATGAACTCGGGTGCCATCAAATGGAACGGCAAGTACCTGATGGTGGTACGCGTGGAGGGCGCTGACCGCAAGTCGTTCTTTGCCATAGCCGAGAGCCCCAACGGCATTGATAATTTCCGTTTCTGGGATTATCCTGTCACCATGCCCGAAGACATGATTCCGGCAACGAATATATACGACATGCGTCTCACGGCTCATGAGGACGGATGGATTTACGGTATCTTCTGTGCCGAACGCCACGACGACAATGCGCCTGCCGGCGATTTGTCTTCGGCTACGGCTACGGCTGCCATTGCCCGCACCAAGGATTTGAAGAACTGGGAACGCCTGCCCGACCTGAAAACCAAGAGTCAGCAACGCAACGTGGTGCTGCACCCTGAGTTTGTAGACGGTAAGTATGCCCTTTATACCCGCCCGCAAGACGGCTTTATTGATGCCGGGAGCGGGGGCGGTATCGGCTGGGCATTGGTAGACGACATAACCCGTGCCGAAGTGAAGGAAGAGAAAATCATAGACCGGCGTTACTATCACACCATCAAGGAGGTGAAGAACGGTGAAGGTCCGCATCCCATCAAGACTCCGAAAGGCTGGTTGCATCTGGCTCACGGTGTCCGCGGTTGTGCCGCCGGGTTGCGTTATGTGCTCTATATGTACATGACTTCCTTGGAAGACCCGACGAAGCTGATAGCCAGCCCCGGTGGTGCCTTTATGGTGCCCGAAGGCGAGGAGCGTATAGGTGACGTAAGCAATGTGCTTTTCACCAACGGCTGGATTGCCGACGAAGACGGAACGGTGTTCATCTATTACGCCTCTTCCGACACGCGGATGCATGTAGCCACTTCTACCATTGACAAGCTGGTGGACTATTGCATGAATACGCCTGCTGACGGCTTGTCTTCATCAGCTTCGGTAGAAACGCTGAAGAAGCTGATAGACAAGAACCTGAAGATAATGAAAAAATAAAAATACAACATACTATGGCAACACTGAAAGAGAAAATCGGTTATGGTTTCGGGGATATGTCTTCCTCTATGTTCTGGAAAATATTCTCCTATTATCTGCCGTTCTTCTATTCGAATATTTTTGGTCTGAGCTTGGCTGATGCGGGATTGCTGATGCTGGTGACACGTATTTGGGATGCTGTGTCCGACCCGATGATGGGAGTCATTGCAGACCGTACTCATACGCGTTGGGGTAAGTATCGTCCTTATCTGCTGTGGATTGCAGCTCCTTTTGCCATCGCCGGGATGTTACTTTTTACAACGCCCGACATGGGGACGACGGGTAAGCTGATATGGGCTTATGTCACTTATATCCTGATGATGACGGTATATACGGCAATCAATGTTCCGTATGGTGCTATGTTGGGGGTGATGACTGATGATTCGAACACAAAAACGGTTTTCTCTTCCTACCGTATGTTCTTTGCATACGGGGGTAGTTTTATTGCTTTGGGAGCATGGGAGCCATTGTGCAATTGGTTTAAATCAATGGACTATGGCAATGCTTCCAGTTGGCAATATGCCATGGTATGCATTGCCACGCTCTGCTTTCTGGGCTTTCTGGTTTGTTTTGGCATGACGCGCGAGCATGTCAAGAGTGTGGCGTCCGAATCCATCGGCAAGGATGTGAAGTCGCTGGTGCGCAACTCGCCCTGGTGGATATTGAACGGTGCGGCATTGTTGTCGAATTTCTTCAATACGGTGCGTGGAGCTACTGCCGCCTATTTCTTCAAGGACTATATCAGTGCCAATGCATTCCTCGATTTTGGCCTCTTCAATCTCGTGTTGTATGCCGGCCTGTTCCTGATGGTAGGTGAAGTGTGCAACATGGCCGGTGTGGCATTGGCTGTGCCTCTGTCCGTGAAGTTCGGAAAGAAGTCCACCTATATCATTTCGCTCGTGTGCCTGGTAGTGTTCAGTGTGCTCTTCTTTTTTGTGCCGAATAACGGACTGGGATGGTGGCTGATGATGATTTTCCAGGTGCTTATCTCCATTTGTACCGGTATCGTGTCTCCGCTTATTTGGAGTATGTATGCCGATGTGGCAGACTATGCCGAGCAGAAAGACGGTACGTCCTCTACAGGGCTGATATTTTCTTCCGGCTCTATGGCGCAGAAGTTTGGCGGTGCATTTGCAGGCTGGGCAGTAATGGCACTGCTGGCATGCTTCGGTTACAACACCGCTGAGAATGCTGTGCAGACGCCCGAAGCGCTGGATGGTTTGAAGTATCTGATGAGCTTTATTCCTGCTGCGATAGCCGCACTTTCCATCGTTGTCGTATTCATCTATCCATTGAATAAGACGCGTATGGCAGCCATCAATGCAGACCTGAAAGAGCGCCGTGAGAACCTTCAGCAGAATAACTCATAACTTATAACTCATAACTCAAAAACTTGTGGATATCAAGAAGATGAAACAGGAGATGGAGGAGGAGCTGGTTTCCAATATCCTCCCCTTCTGGATAAACAAAATGACGGATGAAGTGAACGGCGGTTTCTACGGCCGTATCACGGGTTGGGAGGAGGTGAAGCCCGAAGCAGAAAAGGGGGCAATCCTGAACGCCCGCATCTTGTGGACCTTCTCGGCTGCATACCGCTTGCTGAAGAGACCGGAGTATCTGGAAACGGCTACGCGTGCCAAACGTACTCTTGTCGACCGTTTCTATGACAATGAATTTGGCGGAGTTTACTGGTCTCTCGACTATAAAGGCAATCCGCTCGATACCAAGAAGCAGATTTATGCTTTGGGGTTCGCCATCTACGGGCTGAGTGAATATGCCCGCGCCACGGGCGATGATGAAGCGCTGGCATATGCCATCCGCTTGTTCGAGACTATTGAAGAACATAGTTTCGACCCCGTGAAGAACGGTTATTGCGAAGCCTTGACCCGCGAATGGGGAGAAATAGCCGACATGCGCCTTAGCGCCAAAGATGAGAACGAGCGCAAGACGATGAATACCCATCTGCATATTCTGGAACCTTATACCAATCTTTTCCGGATATGGAAGGATGCCCGTCTGGAGAAGCAGCTCCGCAATTTGACAGCTCTTTTCACTGAACGGATTTTGAATATCAAAACCGGTCATCTGGAGCTGTTCTTCAATGATGATTGGGTAAGCAAGTACCGTATTGTCTCCTATGGTCACGACATTGAAGCTTCCTGGTTGATACACGAGGCGGCTCTGGTCTTGGGAGATAAGGACCTCCTCGAGAAAGTGGAACCGCTCGTAGAGTACATTGCCGCTGCTGCCGATGAAGGTTTGACGCCCGACGGAAGCATGATATACGAGGCTTTTCCGGATAAGGGAGAGACTGATACCGACCGCCACTGGTGGGTGCAGGCTGAGAACGTTGTGGGGCATGTCAACCTCTACCAGCACTTTGATGACGAAGTAGCCATGCAGAAGGCTCTCCGATGCTGGGACTTCATCAAGCAGCATCTGGTAGACTACGAGCACGGAGAATGGCATTGGAGTGTGCGTGCCGACGGCACGGTGAACACTGATGATGACAAGGCGGGGTTCTGGAAATGTCCGTATCACAACGGACGCATGTGCATGGAGATTATTGAACGTTTTTCATAGTTTTTTATTAGAAAGGAAATGAATAGATTAATGGTTTGGGGGATTCTTGTCTGGATGGGGATTGCGTTGAATGCGCAATCTCTTTATCCGGACTTCAGCAAGCTGAACTTCGGGTGCGACGGAAACAGCATCACCGCAGGTGAGCAATGGTCTAAGACTGTAGTGGATAAGCTCGGATTAGCCACACATCACAACGTGGCGGTCGGTTCTGCTACATGGGCATGCCACCCCGACACTCAGGATTATGGCTGCGAAGGCTTTGCCGGCATCTCCGGCGGTTGGCAGGCAACAGAGGATAGGCATGAGTTGCAGATGCGGCACAACAACGTATCGAAGGTACATATCCAGAAGTTCATAGCTGAGGTGGAAAGTGGCGCTTACCCTGCGCCCGATGTCTTTGTGTTCTCTATGGGAACGAACGACCGTAACCTGGGTAGTGCTGAAGAGGCCCTTAAGGGGAAGACACTCGACGAAGTGGATGTCAGTACTATGGCGGGCGGTGCCCGTTGGGCCATTCAGACCATTTTGGAGCATTATCCTCAGTGCCGTGTATTTGTGTGCACGCCGATTCAGACCGGCAACCCCGAACACAATGCACTGAATCTGCAGAAGATTGCCATTCTGCGTGAGTTGTGCCGGGCGCTTTCCGTGCAGTTGATAGATTGTTACTCCAATTGCGGCATTACCGAGAAGTTTGAGCAGTCTTCCGGTAGTGGACGCTATCTGCGCGACGGATTGCATCCCGACAAGCCGGGGCAGGAGTTGATGGGCCGTTACATAGCAAAGGAGATACGGAATAACTTCTTTTAGTCTTGTTCTGCATTCCAGTTGGAACAACTTATCATTAAGGGGATGTGTCAAAACACCAAAAATATGAAAATCACCCCTGTCACAGATATTAAGAAACCTAAGTCACCAGTGTCCCGTTAAACTTTCGTTTATGTCATTTTTGAGAAAATAAAAATCAGAACTCTTTGATATTGAAGAAAGCACAATTTCTATGAGATGAGTATTTTTAACGGAACACTAGTGAACATAAGGTGATTGAATAAGAGAGGGGTGAATCATAAATGTCATATTATGATACACTTTCATCAATCGGTAGTAAGATATTATCCTGAAATCAATACTCTACCTTGTAATCTTTAGGAAGATTTTCCCCTTTCCATGCCTTCTTGGTAGTCCAGTCGGCAGGTACATCTGTCCAGAAAGGATTGTCAGCGGGCAAGCCTAATGGTAAGAAACTTAAGGTAGCCATATAGAGGCTTCCGGTAGAGGTGTATCCGTCAGCGGCTTCCGGCTGATGTCCGTTGAAACCGAGAACCAGCCAACCGTTTTTGTCAAAATTCTGGTTTCCTTCGTACATATTGCGATGTACGGCGGTCAGCGCACAACGTACTTGTGCGGGAGTGAGATGTGTCGGCAGTTTTTCACGCAATGCAACATCAGCTAAGGACTGGAAAGCGGCGGTGCGGTAAGTTACGGAACGGCCGAAAGCCGGATAAGTTCCGTCCGGTCCTATGATACGTTCACAAAATTCGGAGTGGCGGATCATGCGTTGAAGTGCTTCATCCACCTCCTTCTGAGTGGCTCTCTTCTTGGCAGCCAATGTCTCCAGCATGGCTACATACATGGGATTCAATACGTAAGCATTGTAATAGTCCATGCTGAATTTGGGGCCGTCGC
The DNA here is from genome assembly GCF_024704895.1 of Bacteroides muris (ex Fokt et al. 2023). Lineage (NCBI taxonomy): Bacteria > Pseudomonadati > Bacteroidota > Bacteroidia > Bacteroidales > Bacteroidaceae > Bacteroides > Bacteroides muris (ex Fokt et al. 2023). Next base: position 75,941 of record NZ_JAMZEE010000010.1, read on the forward strand.
TGTACCATCCGTCACCCACGTACCATTCCCTTATCTTGTTTTTGGCTATTTTCAGGCGGAAAGGATCACATTCACCTCCTGCCCAGTTGATGAATGATTCGTTCAGGCCGGTAAAAATCAGCCAGTTGTTGTATGCACCCGTCCGGTTGCGTAGGGCTTTCAATGATTCTATATAGCGTTGTTTGGTTGTGTTGTCCAGCGGTTCCCATAGGGCTTTTGGGGCACGCAGAAAAGCATGCACCAAGTAGGCGGCATCCACAATGGGCTGCGGCTGCTTGGTGAAGTTCAGTTTGTCGGGAGAAGTTGGGTCAACTGCATTCTTCAGCCCTTTCAGTACTTCCTCACGCATTTGTTTACGGAGCTTTCCTTCTTCTGTGTCATCATCGGGTAGTGCTAACCATGGAGCTACACCGGCCAATGTACGGCCTACAGCTTCCAAGTGGGTCACTTCATCATAACCTCTCGGATTTCCGCTCCGGGATTCTATCGGCATATTCTGGCGCAAAGTCCCCTCTGCCAGGTTATGGATGACGGGGTAGGATATTTTCCACATCAACTTTACCCATGTGGCACGGTCTTCGGCACCGGTGGTTACCTGATGCTCTTTGGTTGCTTTGTCTTTCTTGCTTTTGGCCTGCAAGGAAGAGGTGGGCAATGTCATTACTGCTATTAATAGTAAAATGAAATAATGTAATCGTTGCATGTTTTCTTTATTATAACGGTTAATGTATCATTGGGACATTCAAAATTAGAAGTAATCCTTTATATGGAATCTATATACTCCCACCGATCTCTTGTTAATGTCATATTTTTTATGGAAGAGAGAATGGTGGGAGTAGGAAAAAAATGATTTAGATTGCTGAGATTAGATTAGAATAGTGGTTCGTTGTTCAATATTTTGTTGTAGCGATGCAGAGCTTCTATGAAATAATAGTCCGCATACGTCAGGGGTACGTCAAGTTCACTACCGTGAGGAATGGCACCTGTACTGTGCATCAGGATGAAGTTGGCATTCTCGCCCAACTTGGCACGATAGGCAGCACTGCCCAAGGAGTGTAGAATCTGCTTGGCACCTTCCAAATACTTCTTGCTTTTGGCGCCCTTCACGTAAGTGCTCAACTCCAGCAGTGCAGAGGCTGTGCAGGCTGCGGCAGAAGCGTCGCGATAAAGAATGGGTGTAATGCTTGCTCTGGAACGTACACCGGGCACATAGCCCTCTTCCCAAGCATTGAAGTCCCACCATGCTACCTTGTCGCTGGGCAGATTAGGATGGTTCAGGTAGTAGTCAGCCATGCCTTGGGCGGTTTTTAGGAAACGCTTGTCGCCCGTCTCACGGTAACACAAAGTGAATCCGTAGATACCCCATGACTGGCCTCTGGACCAGCAAGAGTTGTCGGAATAGCCCTGCGAGGTCTCGCCCTTGATGGGAGCACCCGTTTCTTTGTCGTAATAGATGATGTGGAAGTGACTGTAGTCTTTGCGTATCTGGTTCTTCATCACCTTTTCGGCGTGCGAGATAGCTATGTTCTTGTATTCGTCGTCACCGGTCACCTTGCTGGTATGGAACAGCAGTTCCAGATTCATCATGTTGTCGATAATGACGGGAAAATCATATACCTTGTCGCCATGCCAGGAACGGAAGCCGTTCCAAGACTGGATGACACCTGCTTTGGGACGGAAGCGGGTACAGAGAGACTTGGCCGATTCGGTCAGAATATCCTCGTAACCCTCTTTCGGTGCGAAGCGGTTGGCGTTGCCATAACTGCAATACATCATGAAGCCGATATCATGATTGTCAGTGAATGTCTTGCAAGGTTCCATATACTTGGTATAAACCAGTGCGGAGTCTTGCAGAGCCTTGTCGCCAAGAAAATCGGAGATGTACCACAAAGTGCCAGGGAAGAATCCGGCAGTCCACAGATAGATGCTGCCTTTGGATACTGTACCGTCCTTGCGCATACTGTGGGGCATGATTCCCTTGTTTTCTTTGCCTTGTGCAGGAGTCTTCATCATCAGGTGATACTGCTTGGCGGCAAATTCCATGTTTTCTTGAATGAATGACTTCTCGGCTTCTGTTTTCTGGCTGAAAGCCGGAAAACAAAGAAGCAGAGAGAGAGAGGTTGTAATAAGTTTACTTTTCATAAATGAATTATCGATAAATAAAGTTTTATGGTCAGGATATAAACATTTGCTAAATCTATCTCAAGAGGTTACCAACCGGGGTTCTGTTCGCCCAACTCAGAATTGCGTTCGAACTCCACAGCCGGAATGGGGAACAGATAATCACGGTCAACGAATTCACGCTTAAAGATGAATTTACCCAAAATATCGTCATATTCGTAATTCAGTTTCTCCTTGGCAAGTCCCCAACGTCTAAGGTCGCTGAAACGATGGCCTTCGCAAGCCAGTTCTATAGCTCTCTCGTGCATGATGCGCTCAAACACTTCTTCCTTGCTGTGAGCTTCTAGCCAAGCGGCACCGCTGTTCAAGGCAGGCATGTTGGTGGACGGGCGTTGGCGTACCTGATTAATCAGGGCAACAGCCTCATCTTGCTGGTCGACCGCGTTGTAGCACTCGGCAAGCATCAGCAATACATCAGCATAGCGGATAAGCGGGAAGTCCACCGGTGAACTGCTACGCTCAAGTAAAATGCCGTCCATATCACCTTCCGGCACAAACTTGCGCCAATAATAATTATTGTGGTTTTGATTGTCGCGCAAGAAACCGTTGGCTTCGTTCACACCTGTAGCCAGCACATATTCCATCTCCTTAGGAGTAAATCCGTTGCAACCCAAGAAGTGAGCATATGGAGTAATCAATGTCTGTTCCATACGTGGGTCGCGGTTCTTGTAGATGGCGCGGATTTTGTCCCTGTCTGCCGGATAAGATTCAACGCTCTTCTTGTCTGTGCTCAACTTCGCCTCAAAGATGCTCTTTTGCAATGCTCTGTCACCATAGAAACCCGGATAAACCTCATCCCAGCTGAAGGGGCGACCGTCTTTGTATTCGTACATATCGGCTAAGATGTCGGTAGGCATATTGTTGTTCCAGCAACCGCCGAAAGCGGCACGACTGCCCAGACGGAGGCAGTAAGCCAAACCATATTCATTGTCGGCACCATTCACACATTGAATGCTGAAAATCATTTCGGCAGACTGGTCGGCTTCCAGCGTAAAGAGGTCGGGATAGCTATCGTTCAGGCGATAGCCGTAGTCACGTCCTTGAGGATCTTTTACGATTTCCTCAAAGTCAGCCTTGGCACCGGCAAAGTCCTTCGTATAAAGTTTCACCTTACCGCGCAGAGCCACGGCAGCACCACGCGTGGCGCGTCCATAGTCAGAGCTTCCCCATTTCACGGGCAATACATTCACTGCCTCATCCAAATCGTCCAAGATGAATTTCTTGGTCTCTTCGGCTGTAGTACGGGGCTTCTTCATATTCATAAACTCCTGATCTACCACAGTTGTCTCGTCATAAAGGGGCACACCACCGTAGAAGTCGAGCAAATGGAAGTAGTGGAGAGCGCGCATAAACTTGGCCTCAGCCTTATAGAGCGCTTTCTTCTCATCGCTGGTATTTACCTTGTCAATATTCTGCAACAGTAAATTGGCACGGAAAATTCCATTATAAGAACTTTGCCATTTGCTTGTGATATAGGCGGTACGGTCATTATGAGTTCCTTTGATAATGGCAGGCATCTGCCAGTTGTTGTAATCCATGGCAATTTCGCCCAGTGCATCCAAGTTGTAGTAAGCGCCGAAAGTATTTTCGTTCCGCAAGGTTTCGTACATAGCCACCATACCTTGGTATGCGTGTTCTTCGGTTTGCCAAAAGGTTCCGGAACTCGTTTTGTCATGCGGAAATTGATCCAAGTCGTAGCAGCTGCTCATCAGCCCGGCTGCTGCCAGAAGTAATATATATTTTTTCATGATGTTATTGTTGTTTGTTTAGAATGAAACGTTAAGTCCGAAGGAAGCCTGACGGATGGCAGGATAAGTCAAACCGCTTGTCTCGGGGTCCATACCTACATAATTGCTGAAAGTGAAGAAGTTCTCTAAGCTACAGAACAGACGTACACGGTTCATCGCAGCTGCGTTTGTCCACTTCTTTGGCAAGGTATATCCCATCTGGATATTCTTTATCTTCAAGTAAGATTTGTCTGTTTCCCACATATCGCTGGCACGGGTGTTACGACTGTCGTTAATAAGAAAACGGGGATACTTGGCAGGCGTGTTACGTCCTTCATACCAACGTCCGTCCGCCACTTCCTTACCGATTTGGTAAGCACTGGCCGGAAGATTGGAGGAGTGCATAGATTGGTATTGCACTTTATAGCTGCCTGTACCGGACATCAGCATAGAGAAGTCGAATCCTTTGTATTCGAAGCCCAAATTGATACCGAAGTACAGGCGGGGCTTGTTTCCGTGACCTCTCACTACGCGATCATTATCGTCGAAAACACCGTCATGGTTGGTATCTTTATAGAGTACGTCACCCAATTCCGGACGTTTGTATTGGGTGAAAGGATTTACTTTATTTCCATCTTTATCTACTGAATTAGTGGCAAGCCATTCTACATAATCCAAGTCATTCTGAGTTTCGATGATGCGGTCAATCAGCAGTACGTATTCCGACCAGATGGGTAATCCTTCCTTTAGGATAGTGTTTCCGTTATAACTCGGTTCGTTACCTTTGTACTTGGTCACTTTGTTCTCAACGAAAGTAAAGTTCGTACCAATGTTGTAGTGGAAATCATTGATTTGGTCGTTCCAGCTCAGCGTCAATTCGAAGCCGTTGTTACGCACCTTGGCACTGTTCTGACGGGGAACTTTGGCATTACCGTGTACCAACGGAGCGGGCAAGTCAATCAAGATGTCCTTGGTGTTCTTGATGAAATATTCCACGCTACCGGACAAGCGGTTGTTCAGTGTGGCAAAGTCAACGGCAAAGTTGGTAACGGCTGTACTTTCCCAAGTCAGGGCAGCATTGGCAATGGAGCTGATATAGAGCCCCGTTTGAGCTACATTGCCCAAAGCATACTTTAAGTCGTTGTAGTTGGAGATAGACATATAGTTGGCAGAATAAGGGTCATCTCCCAAATAGTTGTTGCCCAGTTCACCGTAAGACATACGGAACTTCAAGGCATCCAGCCAGCTACGGGTTTTCTCCATAAACTTTTCCTGGTCGATGCGCCATGCAGCCGAGAAGGAGGGGAAGTAACCCCAGCGGTTACCTTTCAAGAAACGTGAAGAACCGTCGGCGCGTATATTCATCTCCAACAGATATTTGTTGTCCCAACCCAAGTTGATGCGGCCGAAGTAGGAACGCATGGTCCATTCATTCTGATTTCCGGATGTGTTCGGATCAGATGTGGCACCGTCGATTACATCAACGTTTCCATTTATCGGGTCTTTTCTGCTGGCATTTATCTTGCGGTCACGAGACATCTCCTGGCTGGCACCTACCATCACATTCAAATCCAGATGCTTGTCGAAGAACTTGTTATCGTAACGGACAACCCCATCCATGAACATACGTTCTTCCTTGCGGTTATAGTTGTTGATGGAGTGTCTGGTGGCATCTGCTCTGACTATGTTATCCTGGGCAAAGTTCCAAAGGTTGATGGGCTGGGTTCTCCATGAATTGAACTTGTCGGTAAATTCGTATGAGTAAGAGCCTTGGAGAGTCAAACCTTTAACGGGAGTCAAAGTTGCATTGAATGCGCTACGGAAGTTGCGCATCTCTTTGTTGCCTTTGTTGCGATAGAGATACATAAAAGGATTGTTGACCTGAATGTCCTCACCCAGAGCCTGTGCACCTCCGAAGCGACCGTCGGGATGGCGGAGCACTACTCCCGGTGAACTGGCGTCACTATAAGTAAAGATGTCTTTTATGTTGTCGGAAGCGATGTCGTTGTTGGAGAGATAACCGTTAAGCTTGGCACCCAACGTCAACCAGCTGGCCACTTTGGCCTCTACATTGGAACGGAAGCTGTACTTCTCGTAACCGGCATTGTCAATGATACCCGGATTCTTGAGATAACCGAATGAAGTGAAGAAGGAAATCTTGTCTGTGCCACCGCTCAACGAAAGGTTGTGATTGGTGGCCACGGCTGTCTGGAACATTTCGTCCGTCCAGTCCGTATTGGGATAAAGCAGAGGATTGCGGCCTTTGTCATTTCTCCAGGCATCAATGGTTTCTTGGTTGAACTGGGCATATTCTCCTCCACCGGAATTACGATGAGCCTCGTTTCTCAGTTCCATGTAATCGGCATAGTTGGTTACAGCCTCCACTGTCTTTCCGATGGATTCCAAAGAGACGTAACCGGTATAATCTACGGAAATCTTACCCTGCTTACCCTTCTTGGTAGTAATCAGGATTACACCGTTGGCAGCACGGCTACCGTAAATGGAAGCCGAAGCGGCGTCTTTCAGCACGGTCATGCTCTCCACGTCTTGCGGAGACACGGTATTGATGTTACTCTCCATACCGTCGATGATGATGAGCGGGGCCGAGTTGTTCAGCGAGCCTTGTCCGCGCACTAGGATACTGGCGTTGTCGTTGCCTGGTACGTTGCTGCTGGATGTCACGGAAACACCTGCCGCCATACCGGCCAGACCGGAAGACAAGTTGGTGACGGGACGCTTCTCGGCAATATCCGCCATGTTTACGGAAGATACGGATCCCGTCAGATTTACTTTCTTCTGCGAAGCATAACCCACTACCACAACTTCATCAATCAATTCGCTGTCTTCTTGCAGCGTGATGTTGAGATTGCTTTGCGCGCCTACCTTGACAGCTTGTTCCTTGTAACCGACAAAGCTGATGACCAGCGTTGCGCCTTCGGGCACATTGTTCAATGTAAACTGACCGTCGATATTGGTAATGGAACCGTTGGTTGTTCCTTTTACCATTACATTAGCGCCAATGATGGTTTCTCCTTTATCGTCTATCACTATACCTGTAACGGTACGTCCTTGTTGTTGCACGATAAGTGAAGAGTTCACTGCATAAGAGTCGGAATGGTTTCTTCCGGTAGCATACACCGGACTTGTCGCCAATAAAAAGGCACCTCCAACTAAAAGTTTGGATAAGTTAGCATGAAACATACATTTGTCTTTTTTGTTTTGACACATGGTTTACTGTAATTTTAAGGTTTTTCATCGTTGCAAAAATAAAATCGTGAGGAATCACAGATGGACTACATTCGTTTCTTTAAGGGGAGAAAACAAACAAATTCATACATTTAACACTTATTACAAACGGGTGTATTTTGTATAGCAATGGGGTAGATTCGTACATGTATTAATGGTTAAAAAGAATATAAACAATTGGTTATCAAGTGCTTCTTGTACATAATTCATATCTTCCCTATATTGCTTTCCCGACAGACTAATCCACATATCCAGCCTCCCTGTAGCACTGATATATCGTAATGTGGAAAGTGGTATGAGGGATATTATGGATAATCATTTAGGCCTGTTTAAGTGTGAATTTCGACAGGTAGTACGAAAATGTACCTAAAATTGGACGATACTTCTCTTGATTAATCTAATTTTAGGCTTCTTTTGTTCAAAGAAACTTTATTAGAATTAATCGCCATGAACAAATTTATTTTCTTGAAACTCCAAATGAACAGAAGCACAATGCTTTTATTTATGCTATTGTGGACTTGTATTGCATGGGGACAACAACCATGGTTGCAGAGTCATCCCCGCTTGTTGTTTACCGGAGCCGAGACCCCGGAAGTGAAGCAATTGATAAAAAATGACCCGCTGGCCGGAGAGCTGGCTTCCTTCCTGAAAACGGAGGCTGACTCTGTTGCCGGATTGAAACAGCTTCCTTACGAAATGGATAAATATGGAAACATGCTCTATACGTCGAGGGGATACCTATTCAGGCTGGGTACATTGTCGCTGGCCTACCGGATGTATGGAGAACGGAAATACCTGGACGCTGCTAACCGGGCACTTTTATGGGTGTGCGGCTATCCCGACTGGAATCCCAGACACTATCTGGACACAGCGGAAATGACTGCTGCCGTGGCCATCGCATACGACTGGCTCTATGACGAACTGCCTCGTGCCACCAAGCAATTAGTGAAAGCCTGCATCTACAAGAACGCTTTGCACCGTGTGCTGGCGGAGTATGAAAAAGGAGGACCGGGCAGTTGGGCCAAGCGCGAGACCAACTGGAACGTGGTGTGCAACACCGGCATGGTGCTGGGAGCACTGGCCGTGGCCGAGGATTATCCGGAAGAGACCCACGCCATTCTGGAGAACGCTGCCAAGTATATGCCCAATTGCTTGAAACTGTTCGCACCGGACGGGGTGTGCTACGAAGGCCCGGCCTACTGGGGATATACCAACCGTTACCTTGCCATGTACTTGAAAGCTGTGACGGACAACGGAGGCGACAAGGGGAAGATTGCGGAATTGCCGGGCATTCCCCGCACGGCGCTTTACCAGATACGCACCCTTACGCCCTCGGGACATCCGTTCTATTTCGGAAACGCGGGTATCGGACATGAATCTTTCGGCGGTCCTGCCTATTTCCTTTACAGCAAAATGTTTCACCAACCCGAAGTGGCTGCATGGAACCGGAACGAGGTAAGCAAAGCACTGCATGGCGCCCGGATGTTCGATCAGGTATTTTTCCTTTCCCTGCCGTGGTTCGACACCGCTTCTGTGGAGGAAGCAAGCAACATACCTGCCCTGGAGGTCTATCACAACAAGATAAACGACATAGTGGTGTTCAACGGAGACCGCAGAAAGAAAGGTTCCGTATATCTGGTTGCCAAAGGCGGATTGCCCAATCAGGCACATCAGCAGATGGACTGCGGCACATTCATCGTGGAAAGCGACGGCGTGCTTTGGACGGAAGACCTCGGAGCGGACGACTATGACCTGCCCGGATTCTGGGACGGGAAGCCCGGCGGACAACGCTGGAAATATTTCCGCAACAATAACTTCTCGCACAATGTCATCAACATAGACCACGATTTGCAATATGCCAACGGACACGCCTTTGTCTGCGAGGAGCAACCGGAAGCCAAGCAGCCTTTCGCCACATTGAACCTGTGCGAGGTATATCGGGAAAAAGCGAAAAGCGCATACCGCAAATTCACGTTGATTGACGACTGCACCATGGAAGTGGAGGATGAAGTCGAACTGCTTGATGCCTCTTCCAGAGTGACATGGGTGGCCGGTACAAAAGCTGAGGTAAAAGCAAACGGCAACAAGGCTGTCTTCGTGCGCAACGGCAAACGCTTCTACATGCAGATAGTGGCTCCGACAGGAGCGGTATTCAAGACTTATCCCGCCAAGAATACGTACAAAGGAGAGAAACCCATCAAGGGTATCACGATGCTAGAGGCGGAATGTGCGTTCAAAGGAACTTCCGGTAAGGTGATTGTACGCATGAGCAGTCGGAAGCTTTAACGAAATGGCAGGTTTCAAACAACTTTTTAAAACCTTCCCCAAAAAACAGAAAAACAATGATGAAGAAACTGATTTCACTCTTCCATGTGCGTGTCGAGAAGGACACGATAGGTGGTATCAATGACCCGCGCCATGCTGAGTTTGCCGACCAATATGAGAAAGAAAAGACGATAGAGCGCAAAAAGATAAAGGATATCCGGGTGGAGCGAGGCAGAAGCGTGACCAAATTGGACAGTTTCCGATTCAAGTCCAAACAGGATGGATGCCATTTCTTGGTCTATACTATTTAAAAAATAAAATTCACTTTAAAAAACAAAATCAGCATGAAGAAATTCTTGTTATCTATTCTCATGGGTTGCTCTCTCTTGGAAGCAGCCGCCCAAATCGCATTCACCGTAAACCATGGCCCTTATCTGCAAGAAGTGACGCAGGACGGAGCTACCATCGTGTTCACCACTTCCCGGAAGGCATTCTCCTGGGTGGAGCTGAAACAGCATGATGCACCGGAAGCTGAGGCCGTGAAGCATTTCAACTCGAAAGACGGGCTGAAAGAGGCCTGGAACACCTTCAGTTCGGTGCGCGTGGAGCATCTGAAACCGGGCACAAGCTACGACTATCGCATTATCTCCAAGGAGATGCGCTCGTTTCAGCCTTACAAGGTGGTATATGGTGACAGTATTGCCACGAAGTGGCATACCTTCTCTACCATAGACCCACAGAAGAGGGGAGGTTCTTTTTTTATCACCAGCGACATGCACTTCGATGCCGCTAAACTGGAGAAACTGCTTCATGCGGCAGACTACCGGACATGCGATGCTTTCTTCTATGCTGGTGACATGACCAGCTACATAGATAAGTTCGAAATTCCGTTCACTTCGTTCATCGACACCAGCGTCAAGCTGTTCGCATCGTCCGTCCCGTTTGAGGTGGTGAGGGGCAACCATGAGACACGCGGCAACCTGGCACGCACCTATTCTTCTTATTTCCCGAAGAAGAACGGGAAGATTTACGGTTCCTGCCTGCTGGGCGACGTGATGGTGGTGATGCTGGACAGCGGTGAGGACAAGGCGGAGAACCATTGGGTATATGCCGGGCTGAACGACTATGATGCCTATCGCACGGAACAGGCCGAATGGCTGAAGGAACTGATGAATACCAAGGAGTATAAAAAGGCCAAATACCGCATTGTCATTTCCCACTTCCCCATGGTGATGAGCCAACAATGGAAGGACGAGAAAGAATGGGTAGGCTGGGAAGACGCTATACGCAAGTTTTTGCCTGTCTTGAACAAGGGGAATGTGGATCTCTTGGTATCGGGACATACTCACCGGTATTTTTTCCATGAACAGAATGTGGACGGAAATAATTTCCCCGTGCTGGAGCAGGGTGAAAGCTCTGCCGTGCGTTTGGAACTGCACGGAGGCAAGGTGCAGTTTCAAGTTATAGGGGTGGATGGAAAGATACTGATGGAGAAAACCATAAGCAAGAAGTAAGTCTGTCATTCCACAATCTTCATCCGGTTCACCCCATTTGAATCCTCAGGAATATAGCGCCCGGCAAGAGTATGGTTGTCTATCTGTTTGACTACTTTCAGATAGGTGCCATTCTACATGATTTGGATATCCTTATTCAGTTGCTCTCTAAGGGTGATAAGGAACTTCTCTTTATATTTGCCCAGGATTTGTTGCATTCTTCAGAAAATAGCCTTCCGGCTTCTGTGGAATTTGCTTCCGGTAGTTCCTGACCGTTTTATCGTCTTTGGTTCCGATGTATATGCGGAAATCGGCCTTAGGGAATTCTCCCGGCATTAGTGAACGGAGCAGGTACAACGTGTTTTCGGTGCTCAGGGAGTTGCCGGACAGCAGTTGGTATTGCAGGGGAATGCTGATGGAGTCATCTTATACATTCTTTATTTTTTAGCAGCCTCTGTACTCTTGGGGTGTCTGGTTGAAGTGAGCTTTAAAACAATGCCTGAAATAGCGTAGCGAGTTGAATCCTGTCTGGTAGGCTATTTCTGTTATTTGTAGTTCCGGACTGCTTTTCAGCAGTTCCGCGGCAAGCTTCAGACGGTTGTTCAAAATAAATTCATTGGGTGTCATGCAGCTTAAAGCTCTTAGTTTGTTGTAGAGTGAACTGCGGCTTACGGCCAATTCTTTGGCCAGCATATTGACATCAAAAGCCGGGTCGGCCAAATGCTTCTTTACTATATCTTCCAGTTTAGTCAGGAATTTGGCGTCAATGGGATTTAAGGCCAATGCCTGTATTTCTGTTTCTGCTGGGATACCGGCAGAGATATCCTTTCCGAATTTCTGTTTCAGAAGCTTCCGGTTGCGTATGATATTGGCTATATGTCCCAGCAGCATTTTGCTATTGAAAGGTTTCTCGATGTAGTCATCAGCGCCGCACTGCAGACCTTCCATTTTTTTGTTGTCGGAAGTCAAGGCTGTCAGCAGTACAACGGGGATATGGCATAGTTCAAAATTGTTTTTGATTTTGGAACACATTTCGATGCCGGACATTTCAGGCATCATGATGTCGCTCAGGATAAGTTCCGGACGTTCTTCCATCGCTTTTTGCAGTCCTTCTTTGCCGTTCATGGCGATGGATACCCGGTATAGCGGTGATAATAAATAAGTTAGTGTCTGCAATAGCTCTTCGTTGTCTTCCACTACTAATATGCAATCTTTGTCTGTGGGATTCTCTTGCGTTCCGGATTCTTCTTCTGTCTTTTCCATACAGTTTTCCTTCCCGGTGTTTTCTTCGTAAGGGACGGCATAGTCATAACCGGATGTTTCTTGGGTGGTAAACGTTACATAGTTGTCTTCTTGGAAGAGATTGTCTTTGGGTAAAGTAACGGTGAAGATGGTTCCGTATTGAAGGGCGCTTTGTACGCTGATTTTACCATGGTGGAGTGCCACCACTCCCTTTGACAGGGCCAGCCCTATGCCGCTGCCCGGAGAAGAGACAGCGGTATCTACTTGATAGAAACGGTCGAAAATGTATGGTAGCGCTTCTTGTGGAATGCCTTCACCCGTATCTATTACTTTGATTTCGACTGTTGTTTCCTTTTCGTGAATCTGCAACTCTATCTTACCTTTTTCAGGAGTATGCTTGAAGGCGTTTGACAGTAGGTTGGAGAATACTTTTCTCAGTTGTCGTCCGTCGCACCAGCACATCAGACTTTCTGTATCTGTCTGAAAATCAAAATGTATGTTCTGCAGCAGTGCTTGGTCGGTAAAGTCCAGATGGATTTGCTTTAGATAAGCTACAATGTCAAGCTGGCATACGTGTAGTTGCAACTTGCCTCGTTCCATTTTTCTGAAGTCAAGCAATTCGGATATCAGTTCCCTGAACTGAAAGGTATTTTTATAGATTTTCTGCAGGCGCGCCCGTAAGAACGGGGAATGGTTGCCGGACTGTAGCAGGGCTTCTATTTGTGAAATAATCAATGTCAAAGGGGTACGGAACTCATGTGAGATGTTGGCAAAGAATTGGAGTTTGGCCTGTATGAGCTCTTCATTTTTTTCTTTTTCAAGCTTTTCCTGTGCCAGCGAGGCGCGCAGCTGCATTCTGGTTTGCCAGTTGCTCAAGAGGATATAGACCATGGCTGCTATGATGCTTATATAGATAAGGTATGCCAGCCAGGTGGCCCACCAAGGAGAGTGGACCACAATGGATAATTCGATGGAGTGTACGTCGTCAAGTGAACCTTGCTGCTTTTCGCGTACGACAAGTTTGTATTTGCCTGGATTTAAATTGGTATATACAATCGTGTGGTTATAACTGGTACTCCACTCTTTGCTGAAACCTTCCAGCCGATATTCGTAGATTTTTCTGTCGGTGTTGTTTATATAGCTGTTGGAGGCAACAGTGATTAAAATGTTGTTTTCATTGTATTTTAGGTTTATCCGGTTGGCAAAAGGCAGCGCAGTGTCCAATATGTGGTTGGGCGTTTCGCATGAAATTAATCTGTCATTGACCGTCAAGGATGAAAAATACAGGTTGTATTGAGGTGATGGCGTAAGGAGGGAGGTGTTCATGAAGGAGGTCATGCCCGAAGCGCCTCCGACAAATGTTTCTCCATTACGGCAGACCAATAAACCGCATCCGTCGTTGATTGCTGATAAATGCAATTGGCTCTCGGCATCAATCATCCTCATTTCCAGGGTCTCGGGATGATAGATGAGCAAGCCCTTTTCATTGGAAATGGCTAGATAGCCGTGTGGAGTTACTGACAGGTTATAGCAGTAGTGGATATTGGAAACGGTGCACTGTTCAAAACAGTTTTCCCTGGAATTGAACTTATACAGGCCTGTGCCGTAGGTTCCCAAGTATAGAGTACCGTCGGGATATTCCGCCATTTCCAATACCTGAAATTTTCCTAAACCTTTTTCTCCATACTTATAGATGTATTTTTCCTTGGGGTTTTGCATATTGATTCTAACAATTTGCTTATGTTGGGCAATCCAGATGTTTTTTTTTGAATCAATCAGGAAAGAAGATCCTTCTCCGTGCGTTTCTTGAATGGATGGATATAGATAGTCGGTAGTTCCGGTCTGCAAGTTTTTTACAAGCATTCCTTTGCTGGAGAGTATGTAAAGGCTGTCTCCCCGCAAGGTTATTTTAGAAAGGGATGTCCCGGCGTCTTCCATATGATATTTTATTTTTCTTGTGGGAATGTCAAAACAAAAAAAGCCTTGTTTATGGGTTCCTACATAGAGACAATCGCGAAGCTTGTCATATTCTATACATTTTAGATTGTTGAAAGATAGTCCTTTAGTTTTAAGTTCTGTAAAATAGTGAGTAAATAGCCTTGTCTTCCTGTTTAAATAATTTAATCCTCCTCCTTCTGTACAAATCCAGATGTCTCCCCTTTTATCTTCTACCATATTGCCTACAAAAAAGAAACTGAGGCAATCTGCTCTGTTAGCATTTTCGGAATAATGTCTGAAGAAATCCATTTGGGGATTGAAGTATTGCACACCGCCATAATAGGTTCCTACCCAAATGGTACCCTGCGAGTCTTTATAGAGTGAGAATATGGAGGAGTGTTTCAGGTTGCCGGGTTGCGTATCCTTTTTATAATATGACACGTTTCCTGCTGTGTCTATCTTGTTCAAACCATTGAAAGTTCCTATCCAGATGGAGCCTTCATTGTCCTCTACAAAGCACCGTACATCATTGTTGGACAATGCAAAATCCTTCTCTATGACAAATTTCTGGCTGATTCCGTTTTCTATCTTGTACATGCCTTGACGGAATGCCGCTACCCACATCCTGCCTTTTGTATCCCTATAAAGTGAATGGACATTGACTTCGGCAATGACACATACCGTCGTGGGGCTGGCTAGGTTGTCTATACGGTATAGCCCGCTTGAAGTACCGAGCCATAGACAATCGTTGGTATCTGAATAAAGGCTGGTTATATATTGGTTTGGTTTGAGACGATAGACAAAGGAGAACTGTTCTTTGACCGGATTCCACTTAAAGACGGAATCTTGTGTTGCTGCCCACACGGTATGGCCTTGTACATGGAGGCAGTTGACTTTCCGTTGCAAAGGGGAGAACTGCTCTTTGTGAAGGTCATAATGGAAGAGTACATTGTCTGAAGTAAAGAAGATATTTCCTTGTTTGTCACTTACAAGATTGTGGATTTCATTCCCCAAAAAAAATCTAGTGGGCTCTGGCGATGGTTTATAGACAGTCATAGAGTTGCCGTCATAGCAGCCTAGTCCTTCTAAAGTACCAAACCACATTCTCCCTAATTCATCCTGGCAAATGGACATCACTGAAATTTGGGGCAATCCGTCTGTCTTGCCTATATGTTTGAAATAGACATTTCCTTGAAGCATAAGGGACACGACTAGAAACAGGTATAACAGTAAACCTTTTTTCATAACATTAAGGGCATTTTACTTTTAGGTTGAATATTTGAAAGGGCAAAAATAATGTTTTTACGCTGGCGCAAACCATAGCACAAACTGAGTATTGAAAATAAAAAAGACCGCCAAGAGTGGAA
This sequence comes from Bacteroides muris (ex Fokt et al. 2023), assembly GCF_024704895.1. NCBI lineage: Bacteria > Pseudomonadati > Bacteroidota > Bacteroidia > Bacteroidales > Bacteroidaceae > Bacteroides > Bacteroides muris (ex Fokt et al. 2023). The sequence continues at coordinate 91,400 of NZ_JAMZEE010000010.1, forward strand.
GCCTCCTAACAGTCTAAATCTTCTTTGTAGCGGGACCCGGGATTGAACCGGGGACCTCATGATTATGAATCATGCGCTCTAACCAGCTGAGCTATCCCGCCATTATTTCTCGATTGCGGGTGCAAAGATATAGCTTTTATTTAAATTGCCAAAACTTTTATGGATATTTTCTGCTTTTTCTTTTGATGATATAGTACTGAAGTGGTTGGTAGTGCTTTTTGTTGAAAGCATTTGTGTCACATTGTCAATGAATTAGAGGCGTGTGAAAAGGAAGATATAAATAATTTTGATGATTTATATTCTGTAATTAGAAAAAAGTATTTATCTTGGCGGGCGCAATAAAAAGAAGAATAGACTATGGAAAGAAAGAAAATACATTTGGAATATCTCTTGAATGCAACTTCTAAAAGTATTCTTTGGGCAGCGATAAGTACTCCTACAGGTTTAGAGGGTTGGTTTGCTGATAGGGTTCAGTCAGACGATAGAATAGTGACCTTTTTTTGGGGAAAAACAGAAAAACGTGATGCCGAGATTATTGCCGTGCGGGCGTATTCATTCATTCGCTTTCGTTGGCTGGATGATGGGAACGGGCGTGAATACTTTGAACTGAAAATGACAAACAATGAACTGACCAATGATTTCGTGTTGGAAATAACAGATTTTGCTGATGCGAATGAAGTGGGGGATTTGCGTGAATTATGGGAATCACAAGTGGATACTTTGCGAAGAACTTGTGGTTTTTAGTTAACTTTAGATTAAAAATTTCCCGTACTCCCTTTTTTGTACTACTTTTGTGCTCTCATTGCATGAAACGAGTAAAATGCTGCGCATAAAAAAGTTAGATATATTTGTTCTGAAGAGCTTTTGCATGCTCTTTATGGGTACTTTTTTCATCTGCCTCTTCATCTTTATGATGCAGTTTTTATGGAGGTATGTGGATGAAATGGTAGGAAAAGGATTGGAGATGACTGTCCTTGCACAGTTTTTCTTTTATTCTGCGCTTTCGTTGGTACCTGCGTCGTTGCCGCTGGCTATTCTGCTGGCTGCCCTTATCACCTTTGGAAATTTCGGAGAACGTTTTGAATTGCTTGCCATGAAGGCGGCCGGTATTTCTTTGTTGAAAATCGTGCGGCCACTGATTATCTTTATTTGCTTCATTTGTTGTGTCTCTTTCTATTTCCAAAATGTCGTAGGGCCAAAAGCCCAAACAAAATTATGGACTTTGCTTATTTCCATGAAGCAGAAATCTCCCGAAGTGGATATTCCTGAAGGTGTGTTCTACGATGAAATAGATGGTTATAATCTGTATGTGAAGCATAAGAACCGCAAAACTGGTATGCTGTATGACGTACTGATATATAATTTTGAGAAAGGTTTTGAGAATGCTCAAGTTATCAAGTCTGATTCGGGACGTCTGGAGATGACGGCTGACAAACAGCATTTATATTTGCATTTATACAATGGTGAGCAGTTTGAGAATCTGAAATCGCAGAATATGAACCAAAGGAATGTGCCTTACCGGCGTGAGACATTCCGCGAAAAACATGCAATCATTGAGTTTGATTCGGATTTCAATATGGTGGATGCAGGCATCATGAGTAATCAGTCCAACAGTAAGGATATGAGAATGCTGCAGGCAGACATTGACTCCATGAAATTGCAGAATGACAGTGTGGGGCGTAGTTATTATAAAGAAGCTATGGCAGGAACTTATAAGGTAACAGCCAGCTTGTCTAAAGAGGATACATTGAAGATTGAAAAGGCTTATTTAGGTGAGTATAATGTAGACAGCCTCTACAATGTGGCTACTTTGATGCAGAAACAGAAGGTTATATCCACAGCCGTTAGCCGTGCAGAGAGTGCGGGGAGTGACTGGAGTTTTAAGAGCTTTAATATATCGCAGACCGAAAGCAGTCTTCGACGACACATGACTTCTTGGCATGAGAAACTGACTCTTTCTCTGGCATGTCTCATCTTCTTCTTTATTGGTGCACCACTCGGAGGAATTATCCGTAAAGGAGGCTTGGGAATGCCGGTGGTGGTTTCTGTATTGATTTTTATTATCTATTACATCATTAACAATACAGGGTATAAAATGGCCCGTGACGGACAGTGGGTGGTCTGGATGGGTATGTGGACCAGTACTGCTGTCTTAGCCCCATTGGGTGCATTCCTGACATATAAATCCAACAATGATTCAGTGGTATTGAATGCCGATGCCTATATAAATTGGTTCAAGAAGGTTGTGGGCATTCGTAGCGTACGGCATCTGTTCCGTAAGGAAGTTATCATTCACGACCCTGACTATGCACGCATTCCGGAAGAATTGAAGGCTTTGTCAGCCGACTGCCGTGAATATGCCGATAAGAAAGGTCTGAAACGTGCTCCAAATTATTTTAGATTGTGGATGACTGATAACCAGGATGAGGCAATGGAGGGTATTAACGAACGTCTGGAAAACCTGATAGATGAATTGTCTAACACAAAGTCTGTCACTCTGTTGACTGCACTGAACACTTATCCAGTCATTCCGGTCCGTGCGCATGTCCGCCCGTTCCGCAATTATTGGCCGAACCTGCTTTGCGGAGTTGTTCTCCCGATAGGCTTGTTCTTTTATTTCCGTATATGGGCATTCCGTATCCGTTTGAATAAGGATATGGAGCGGATTATCAAGACGAATGAAGATGTGATTGGAATCATAGAAAGAGATCAGAATAAATAAAAACAAAATAGATTATGGAAAATGTAAAGTTGAATACGATAGAAGAGGCCATTGAAGACTTCAAAGCCGGTGAATTTGTGATTGTTGTGGATGATGAGGACCGTGAGAATGAGGGTGATTTGATAATTGCAGCTGAAAAGATTACACCGGAGAAAGTAAACTTTATGTTGAAACATGCCCGTGGCGTACTCTGTGCACCTGTTACCGTTTCGCGTTGCCGTGAGTTGGATTTACCGCATCAGGTATCGGATAACACTTCTGTACTGGGTACTCCTTTCACAGTGACCATTGACAAGCTGGAAGGTTGTAGTACAGGTGTTTCTGCGGCAGATCGTGCTGCTACTATCCAGGCGTTGGCCAATCCGGCTTCTACTCCGGCAACTTTCGGACGTCCCGGTCACATTAATCCGTTGTATGCCCAGGAGAAAGGTGTGTTGCGTCGTGCAGGACATACGGAAGCGACTATTGATATGGCTCGTCTGGCCGGGCTTTATCCGGCCGGTGCTCTTATGGAGATAATGAATGACGACGGGACAATGGCACGCTTGCCCGAGTTGCGACGGATGGCGGATGAATTTGGATTGAAGTTGATTTCTATCCGTGACCTGATTGCCTACCGTTTGAAGCAGGAATCTATTGTGGAAAAAGGTGTGGAAGTAGACATGCCTACAGACCACGGTCATTTCCGTTTGATTCCTTTCTGTCAGAAATCGAACGGCTTGGAACATGTTGCCTTGTTTAAAGGTACGTGGGAACAGGATGAACCGATTCTGGTACGTGTACACTCTTCGTGTGCAACGGGAGATATTTTTGGTTCCAAGCGTTGCGATTGCGGCGAGCAGTTGCATAAGGCAATGGAAATGATAGAGAAAGCAGGTAAGGGAGTAATCGTGTATCTGAATCAGGAAGGTCGCGGCATTGGCTTGATGGAAAAAATGAAAGCCTATAAATTGCAGGAAGAAGGCATGGATACTGTAGAAGCTAATATTTGCTTGGGACATCTGGTGGATGAACGTGATTATGGTGTAGGTGCCCAGATTCTTCGTGAGATAGGGGTACACAAAATGCGGCTGATGACCAATAATCCCGTGAAACGCGTGGGCTTGGAGGCTTACGGTTTGGAAATAACGGAGAACGTTGCTATCGAGATTACTCCGAATCCATACAACGAGCGTTACCTCCGTACCAAGAAGGAACGTATGGGACATACACTCCATTTCAATAAGTAACTGTCTTTTTGTTTTCTTATATCAAAGAAAATCGCTTATTTTGCAACCGGATTTGCGTAACAATCATTAAATAGTAACAAAATGAATCAATTATCAGATCGTTTAAACAGTTTGTCGCCTTCTGCGACACTGGCTATGTCTCAAAAGAGCGCAGAGCTGAAGGCTCAAGGCGTAGACGTAATTAACCTGAGTGTGGGAGAACCGGATTTCAATACTCCCGACCACATTAAAGAGGCTGCGAAAAAGGCGATAGACGATAACTTTTCTCGCTATTCTCCGGTGCCGGGTTATCCTGCCTTGCGTGATGCAATTGTAGAGAAGTTGAAGAAGGAAAACGGTCTGGAATATACCGCCGCACAAATTTCTTGCGCCAATGGTGCCAAGCAGTCGGTTTGCAATGCAATTCTGGTATTGGTGAATCCGGGTGACGAAGTAATTGTACCTGCTCCCTATTGGGTCAGTTATCCGGAAATGGTAAAATTGGCCGAGGGTACACCGGTTATCGTACCAGCAGGTATCGACCAGGACTTTAAGATAACACCTGCACAGCTGGAGGCTGCCATCAGCCCGAAGACAAAGGTGCTGATTCTTTGTTCTCCTTCTAATCCTACGGGTTCGGTGTACAGCAAGGAGGAGTTGGCAGGCCTGACCGCGGTATTGGCAAAGTATCCTCAGGTTGTTGTGATTGCTGATGAGATTTACGAACACATCAATTATATCGGTGAGCATCAGAGTATAGCGCAATTTCCCGAAATGAAAGAGCGTACGGTCATTGTGAATGGTGTTTCCAAAGCATATGCAATGACCGGTTGGCGTATCGGTTTCATTGCAGGTCCGGAATGGCTTGTGAAGGCTTGCAATAAATTGCAGGGACAGTATACTTCCGGTCCTTGTTCTGTATCTCAGAAGGCTGCTGAGGCTGCTTATACGGGTACACAAGCTCCGGTGGAAAAAATGCGTAAGGCTTTCGAGCGTCGTCGTGATTTGATTGTAACGTTGGCTAAGGAAGTTCCTGGTTTTGAGGTGAATGTACCGGAAGGCGCTTTCTATCTGTTCCCTAAATGTGATTCATTCTTTGGCAAATCTGCTGGTGAACGTAAAATCAATGATTCGGATGATTTGGCCATGTATCTGTTGGAAGTAGCTCATGTGGCTTGTGTAGGTGGTGCCTCTTTCGGAGCTCCCGAATGCATTCGGATGAGTTATGCAACCAGCGATGAAAATATAGTTGAAGCTATTCGTCGTATAAAAGAAGCACTGGCTGAATTGAAGTGATTGTACAACCAAAAGTTAATATGTTGCACTACATTTTACTTATTTCTTGCAGATATAATATTAATATGTCGTTTACGCAATACTAAAAGACAAGAGAAGTCATTCGGCTTCTCTTGTCTTTTTATATTCGGATGGAAGATATCCGAACTCTTCTTTAAAGAATTTGGCGAACTGTTTAGGAGATAAGCCTACTTGATAAGCGATTTGAGAGATACTTTGCTGGCTATCTTCTAAGAGTTTTCTGCCTCTTTTAAGCCGTAATATTCTCATGAATTCTAATGGGGATTTGCCAGTAATCTGTATCAGCTTCTTGTACAGACCGCTACGACTCATTCCTATTTGACCGCTTAACTCTTCTACAGAAAATTTAGAGTTGTCCATGTTGCCTTCTACAATCTGGATTGCTTTTTCTATGAGCTGTTCATCAAGGGAACTAATGGTTATCTCGGATGGAGAAATATCAATCGTCTTGAATTTTTCATGAGAATTTTGTGTCCACATTAGCAGCTTTCGGATGCGCAATAAGAGTATATCCAGATTGAACGGCTTTGTGATGTATTCGTCGGCACCTTCCTTTAGACCGCTGAGAATATGCTCTTCTGCCGTGCGGGCTGTAAGCAGAATGATTGGAATATGAGAGTAGTGTATGTCTGTCTTGACTTTGTGACATAGTTCCATTCCGTCCATTATAGGCATCATTACATCGCTAATGATTATTTGAATTTGTTGTTGGGAGAGGATGCTAAGAGCTTTTTTGCCATTAGGAGCATCGAATACGGCATAATTCTCCTTTAGACAGCTGATAAGGAATTCCCGGAAATCATCGTTGTCTTCCACCACCAATAGAGAAATCTTTTCGTTGCTTGACGGTATTAGGGACTCTTGTTGAGTACTTTCTTCAGCCTTTGCTAAAGGAGCGTTTTCAGCAGTGGGAGGTGTTTTTGATATTCGGGTAATGGGAAGGAGGAAAGTAAAGATAGAGCCAGCTGGTTGGTTGTTTTCCACCTTTATTTCACCTCCATGCAAGGCTACATATTCTTTCACGATATGTAGCCCAATGCCGCTTCCCATATAAGTGGTTGCCTTGTGTTGCTCTTGAAAGAAGCGGTCGAATATTCTTTCTTTATTCTCATCTTTGATACCGATGCCGGTGTCGGCTATTCGAATGCATGCCCGTTCACCTTTGTCCGTCAAGATTTTGTCTACGGTGACGATGATACTTCCATTCTCACAATTGTATTTGATGGCGTTGGACAGTAGATTGAACATGATACGTTGCATTTTGTTACAGTCGAAATCCATCTCTATTTTTGGGGAATTTATGCATATCTGTAGAGAAATTCCCTTCTTTTGTGACAAGGCTTTGAATCCTTTGCATGTCTCTGCGATGAAATTTGGTAGGTCTCCGTATGATGGGGAGAATGTTGTCTTCTGTTGGTCTAATTTACGGAAATCCAATAGTTGGTTCACTTCGTCAAGCAAGGTGGTGGCATTGCGATGTATCAAGCTCAAGTCTTCTTTGAAGGCTTGGGCTCTTTCGGAGTGAAGCAGCTTTTCTATAGGTGTGATAATCAGCGATAGAGGAGTACGCAAATCATGACTGACATTTGTAAAGAAGCGCATTTTAGCTTCGTCCATTTCATGTTGTTTGGCGATTTCCAGTTCTCGTTTTTGTTGTTGCAGGATACGTTGGTGTTTGTGGAGCATTCTCCTCAATAGTAAAACGATACTTGCTACCAGCAGTATGAAGTAAATGATGTAAGCCGTGGCTGACAGATAGAAAGGGGGCGTTATCCGGATGATGAGGGTGGAGATGGGGGCTTTGTTGCTGATAGGCTCGTTTACTTTCACTTGCAGATTGTAAATACCTGGCGATAGCTTGTTGAAGTAGATGCGATTTCCTTCCAGTTTTCTGTTGGTCTAATTTACGGAAATCCAATAGTTGGTTCACTTCGTCAAGCAAGGTGGTGGCATTGCGATGTATCAAGCTCAAGTCTTCTTTGAAGGCTTGGGCTCTTTCGGAGTGAAGCAGCTTTTCTATAGGTGTGATAATCAGCGATAGAGGAGTACGCAAATCATGACTGACATTTGTAAAGAAGCGCATTTTAGCTTCGTCCATTTCATGTTGTTTGGCGATTTCCAGTTCTCGTTTTTGTTGTTGCAGGATACGTTGGTGTTTGTGGAGCATTCTCCTCAATAGTAAAACGATACTTGCTACCAGCAGTATGAAGTAAATGATGTAAGCCGTGGCTGACAGATAGAAAGGGGGCGTTATCCGGATGATGAGGGTGGAGATGGGGGCTTTGTTGCTGATAGGCTCGTTTACTTTCACTTGCAGATTGTAAATACCTGGCGATAGCTTGTTGAAGTAGATGCGATTTCCTTCCAGTTTTATCCATTCTTCTTTGGTTCCCATTCGGTAGGCATACTGGAGCTTGTGTTGTGCTCCATAATCCATGGCGGACACTTCCAATGCAAAATTATTGTCCGAATACTTCATGGTGATTTTATCGAGTAGCTGAATGTTTTTGTCAAGTAGCATTCTTCCATCTTGTGTGAGGCTACCTACATTTATCCGTTGATTGGCTAAGTAGAGTCCTGTGAAGATTACTTTGTGATTGTTTGAACGGATTTTCTTCAGTTCGGGACATATCTTCAAATATTCTCCGGTGCCTCCCATTAGGATGTGACCTTTTCGGTTGCAATGGATGGAGTAATTGTTGAAGGCGATATCACCGATGCCGTCTTCTTCAAAATAGGGATAGCAATAGTGTAGAAATGAACTTGTAGGAGGGGCGTTCACTGTGATGATGTGGGTGATTCCTCGGTCTGTTGTCAGCCAGGTGTTTTTGTTGAGGTCTTCTGTAATGCCTCGGATGTAGGAGTGGGATATGCCGTCATCGTTAGTAAGGTGTGTCACTTTTCCCTCTTTATTTTCGTAGATATAAATTCCGTTTCGCGTCCCAATCCATAACAATCCCCGATAGTCTTGATACAAACAGTTGACGTGTATCTTGTTTAGAGGGTGCTTATCCTCTTTTCTCCCGGTTATTTGTGTAAGCTGTTTAGTTGGAACATCCATTTTGTATAGTCCGGTACTTGTTCCGATATATAGTGTGGTATGGTCATTTGAACGGAATAAATCCGTGATGCTGTTGGTCTGTAGGCATGAGTTTTCTTTGGTATAGGAGGTGAATATCCCTTTGGAATCCATACAATATATTCCGTTCATGAAGGTTCCCATCCATAGATTCCCTTCTTCGTCTTCGGTGATATGCCGGACGTAGTTGATGGGACTTTCATCTGCCTTCTTCGCTGGATATGGGATGGAATGGAAAATTCCGTTTTCTTCATAAAATACACCGTTGCCATAGCTGCCGAACCACATTCTTCCTTTGGAGTCGAGATAGGAACCAATAATAAGGTTTGACGGGATGTTGCTGTTGTCAGTGGTGAACAGTCGGTAAGTCTTGTCCCTTTTGTCGTAGCGTGCTAACCCTTTCCCATCGAAGCCTAACCATAAATATCCTTTGGCATCTTCCTGAATGCAGCTGATGTCCTCTTGCACTGGTGTGCGACATATTTCAAAAGAAATATGGTCCAAGCAGGTAAAGGCAACCCCTTGTTTGCTGGTACCTATCCACATGATATCCTGACTGTCTTTATAGAAACAGTTGATGTGGTTGCTGGGCAGGGAGAAAGGATTATCACCGTCTCTATGGATAGAGGTGAATTTGTCGAGTCGGCTGTTAAGGATATATATTCCCTTGCTGTTGAAGCCTATCCATATATTTCCTTTTCCGTCATCTATGACAGATTTGGCGAAGTCATTTTCTAACATCTTTTTCCCGGAAAAGTGTATCCATTGTTTACTGTTGGTATCATAACATTGGATGTTGAAACCATAGATTGTGTAGACCCATAGTCTAAATTGAGTATCCATATACATGCGGTATTCTCCCGACGGGGAGAAAGCCGCTTGGCATTCTTTCCGGATAGTTTTCGTTTCCAAATTTATTTGTGCTATCTCTCCGTCATCAAATTGAATGTAGAAATGTGACAGTTTAGCTGCGACTGATAGTGGTTTTTTGCCAATCAGCGGTATTTCGTGGAGAAACTTCTCCTTATATATATAGTAATAGAGACGCTTGTTGGTGGCACACCATAGGTTATGCTCATCGTCTACGCAGAGCATTTCTACGTTTCCCTCTATGCCCAATGGACTTAGTTGACTGTGGATATTATTGTCAATCTTGTCAAGTTCTCGGTTGTAGAAAAAGTAGTGTTGGGGTGTCTTCAGCCAGATAATACCGGATGCATCTTCGGCAATGGTGTTGATGCAGTTATTGTAAGTACCTAACTGGGTGGTGGTATATCTTTTGCATTGGTAACCGTCGTAACGGTTCAGGCCGTTGAGAGTGGCAAACCACATAAATCCATATTGGTCACGTAGTATGGATTGTACATAATTGTCCGATATTCCCGATTTCACATCAAATGTACGGAAACTTAATTGAGCATTGGCTTGTATGGCGCAGACCGCCAAATAGAGTAAGGTTATCAAAAGGTTCCTCATTAGTAGAATATTGAATGTTTTTCTGTTCACAAAGATAGACATTTTCATGGCTATAGAGGAGTATATGGACTTCCCTTTTGAATAAAAAGACTTCCGATTTGGTTACATACACAAATAGGACAGCCCGATATTCAAATGGGAAGTATATTTATTGGGCAGTGACTCTACTTTTGCAGACGAAAAGGTTGAAGCCTATTCATACAAGTATTTCTTAGATAACAAGTGGCAGGTATAGAGCGGTGTACCTGCCCTTGTTTGAAAAAACGTATGAAGAATTTTGATAATGGCCTTTGATAATGGATTTAAAAACTAAAAACAAAAACATGAAAAGCATTTCTAAAAAAAATCTTTGGATTGGAGGAACCTGTATGGCTCTTCTCTTAGTTGGGGTGCCGCCAATACGGGTCGTTGCAAGTCCGGTAATGGAAGTTGTGCAGCAAAACAAGAAGATAACAGGTACTGTTGTTAATCAGAATGGTGAGCCGGTGATAGGAGCCAATGTCTTGCAAAAGGGTGCGGCAAATGGTGTAATCACTGATTTGGACGGTCGGTTTGCAATAGATTGTCCGGCTGGTGCATCATTGACAGTTTCTTTTATCGGTTATCTGTCGCAAAACGTGAAGGCTGTTTCTGGTATGAAGATTATCTTGAAAGAAGACAGCCAAACTTTGGATGAAGTAGTGGTGGTAGGTTATGGCTTTGTGAAGAAGAGCGACCTTACCGGATCGGTGGCACAAATGAAAAGCGAAGAGTTATTGAAGAACTCCCCAGTGAGCTTGGAAAAAGGTTTGCAAGGGCGGTTGACTGGTGTGAATGTGGTGTCCAATGATGGTGCACCTGGTGGTGGAATCAGCATTCAGATTCGTGGAACGAACTCTTTCCAAGGCTCTACGGAGCCTTTGTACGTAATTGATGGAGTACCTGTGTCCGATAGCAATGATGATACCATCAATTTTGATTCAAGTTCGCCTAATTACAGCAATGCACTTTCTTCATTGAATCCCAATGATATCGCTTCCATTGAGATTCTGAAAGATGCTTCGGCTACTGCCATTTATGGTTCACGCGGTGCTAATGGCGTAGTTCTGATTACCACGAAAAGTGGCAGTGGACTGAGTGTAAAAGACCGAGTCTCGCTGTCTTATAAGTTAACAAGTAGCCATGTTGCCAAAAAGATAAAAGTAATGGGAGCCAAGGATTATGCTGAATACAGAAATCTCTCTTACGTCAATACGCAGGAAGTTTCCAACTTTGAGTGGGAACAGACTAATCTCCCTTTTCCAGGGGTGACCAATAGTGAGGGTACTTATCTGAAGGGACCAGATGATTATGACAACGACCCTTACTATTGGCAGAATCAGATTTTCAAATCAGGTATGACACATGATCTGAATTTGAACATTTCCGGTCAGTCTAAAGGGGGAGACTACTCTGTAAGCGGAGGTTATCTGAACCAAGAGGGCATCATAAGGGAATCTGACTACTCCCGCTATACATTGAAAGCTAATCTGAACAGACAGGTGGAGCCGTGGCTCAAGTTTGGAACATCCGTGTCGGGCACATTTGCCAATTCTAATGTATTGAAGACAGCGACCAATAACCAAAATAACGGTACGGAGGGAGTGATACGTTCGGCTCTTACCTATCCGGCTTCGCAGACGCAAGATGATTTAGATAATGAATACAGCATGGTTGCAGTACCAACTCGTTATATTGATGCGCTGAACGAGAACCGGAATATGACATTCAGAACATCGAATTATTTGAATATAGCATTGGCGGATGGTTTGATTTTTAGAACTGTAATAGGGTATAACTACACACGTAATGATGCAAATAAATATTGGCCAAGCTATTTGGCAGAAGGAAAAGGCATTGGAGGAAAATCTAATGCTGGTGATAATTGGCGTACTTCTCTATTGTTTGATAATTTGTTGATGTATAATAAAACTTTTAATCAAAAGCACAATCTTAGTGCAACGATAGGTACTTCATGGGAAGAATCAAGCTTTTATAATAAGAAAATCACTGTGCAGGGATTTGGAACAGACGACACAGAAGGATGGCTTTTGCAGGATGCAGGTACAATGAGTTCGGTTTCTTCCAATAAGGGAGATTCTCAGTTGTTTTCTCTCATCGGTCGTTTAGCCTATAACTATGCTGGTAAATATTATCTTACCTTTACGGCACGTAATGATGCTTCGAGTAAGTTTGCTAAAGGAAAACGGGCGGCATTCTTTCCATCTGTTGGAGTGTCTTACCGCTTGTCCGAAGAAAAATTTATGAAAGGATTATCCGGTGTGCTGAGCAATGTGAAATTGCGTTATAGCTACGGTGCTTCTGGCAATCAAGCCATTGCCTCTTATCAAACATTTGCTATTATGGCAGCTGCCAACTATCCTTTCGGTTCGAATATTGAAAACGGTTATGCTACCAATACTTATAATCCTGGTAATAAGGACTTGACTTGGGAAACGACTTGGCAGCATGACTTGGGATTGGAGTTGATGTTTTTTAAGCGAGTGTCTTTGGAACTGGATTATTATTACAAGAAGACAACTGATTTATTGCAATACAAACAGACTCCTTCCAGTACCGGTATAGAACAAATTCTGTCCAACAGTGGTTCTGTCATAAATAAGGGTTTTGAAGCCAATATGAAAGTTTTTGCCATTCAAGGGAAAGATTTCTCATTGTCATTCGGAGGGAATATATCGTTTAATAAGAATGAAATTTGCGATTTCGGTAAGGAACCGATGTTTCCTAATTCCATCTACAACAGTATGCGTCCTTATGCTCTTGCCGATGGGCATCCTATTGGAGTTTTCTATGGCTGGGTACACGATGGAATCTGGCAGTCGAAAGAGGAGGTTGTCAACAGCCATCAGTTCAAAACCCAATATCCTGACTATAAAGTCGACGGTTCGGATGCAGCTGCAGAAGAAATTATACGTCGTGACTGGGTAGGGGAAGTTAAGTATAAGGATTTGGACGATGACGGTTTTATCACTGATAAAGACCAGAATTGGATAGGTGATGCCAATCCGGATTTCTACTATGGCTTCAATCTTGACCTAAACTGGAAGAATCTTGATTTTAGCATCTTATTTCAGGGAGTACAAGGAAATGACATCTTCAACATGAACTCACTTCGCTTTTATGACATAGGTACTACGCAGAACAAGCCTTATTATGTCTATGAGCAGTCTTGGAGCGTTAACCCTGAGACTGCGGTGGCACCCAAGAATTTCTATTATACGGGAAGGGACATCCGCTTCTCCAGACTGTATTTGGATGATGGTTCTTACTTGAAACTTCGTTCTTTGTCTATAGGTTATACTGTAAAGAATCCGTTGCCGCACATCAACAGTATCCGGCTCAGTGCCACGGGAAATAATTTGCTGACCTTTACCAACTATAAAGGATATGACCCGGAAGTAAATTCTTTTGGTTCTACACCTTCGTTGAGGGGTATTGATTCTGGTGCTTATCCTCAGCAGCGTAGCTTTACATTCGGTCTTAATGTAGTTTTCTAATTATAAAAATGAAATTGAAGTATGAAAAAGGTACAAATAATTATAATGACAATTCTTGCGGCTGTTTTTGCTGCAAGCTGTTCTTTGGATGAACATCCTTACTCCATTACCTCTGAGCAGTTGGCTCAAAGCGAGAAAGGGGCTGAACAGTTGGTAACTGGAATCTATGCCATTTTTTGGGATAACTGGTGTATGGAGCAGACCTACGAGGCATGGACAGACCAAGATCATGACCACTGTGCTGCACCAGGCTGGGTGCTCAGTTCAGCCGGTAGTGGAGATATTACTGGGCATTATTCCTACAATACCAACAATGATTTGTGGAGTGTCTTTTATAGAATGATAAATCGAGCCAATAAAGCAAAGGAGTCGCTTGAAAGTAGCACAGCCTATACGGAGCAATCAGTTGTTAGGCAGCTTTATGGAGAGACACTTTTCCTTAGGGCATTTGCCTACTTTCATTTGGTGAGAATGTATGGAGCTGTGCCTTTGAGACTGACGTCTGCAACGGAGCTTAACTGCCCGCGCTCTTCCGTAGAAGATGTCTATGGGCAAGTTACAGAAGACTTGGAAACAGCCCTTGAATGTATGTACTACAATTCAGAAGGAAATGTTGGCGCATGGGGACATGCGGATAAAACAGCCGCAGCTTTATTGTTGGCGCGGGTATACTGTACAATGGGGTCTGCTGCACTTTCCAACAAAGGGGTGGGAATGATAGTGGACATTAAAGGTGAACAGAAAAGGTTCAATTGTGCTGGTGTAGAAGGTGCTGCCAATATCGATGCCGAACAGTGCTATAGCAGAGCAAAGGAATTGTGTGATATGGTGATTGCCCGAAGGGGAACGGATTATGATCTCGCTACGGACTATCTGAATCTTTGGGGAAGCAATAATCGTAGAAATAAAGAATTTGTATGGGGCGCATCTGCCAACGGAGGCGATACTGATTTCAATAACAGCTATCTGCACTATTATCACAATCCGGCTCCTTATGGAGGTGCTGGCGCCTGGATATATATGGCTCCCAATTTGTACGAACAATATGATGAAACCGATGACCGTATCGTTCATGGAGTGTGGCATTATTATCAGACGGCTTATAATGGTACTGCGAAGTGGGTTTCTTTCCCGTCCAGCTCTGATGTGTATAATGCTGATAATCTTCCAGAAAATCTGAAGGCTTTTCGTCCGGATTTTAATAGTTCCTATAAATATGGCGTTGCTTGCCTTACCAAACATTATAATGGTGATATAGCCAATCCTTCGTTCTTTTCAGCACGACAGGCCACGGCGCAAAATCAGGATGTCATACTGATTCGTTTTGCTGAAGCTTATCTACTTCGTGCTGAGGCCGAAGTGGAATTGGGCAATGTTCAGGCGGCTATGGAAGATGTAGATGTAATCAGAAAGCGAGCCAAAGCCGAAACATTGTACGCAGGTAAGGTGACAGACCAAGTGGAAGCCCGCAGTATGGTGCTGAAAGAGCGTGGACTGGAATTCTGTCAGGAATTCAATCGAAAATTTGACTTGCTGCGCTGGGGATTATATTTAGATGTGATGAATGAAACGCAATCTATTGTTTGTGGTAATGCCAACCGTTCTACTGTCCGTTCAAAGAAGAATTTGCTTTATGCTATTCCTGCTGCTGAAGTGGCGGAAAACAAATTGTTAGGTGGGAATAATTATGGCTACTGATTACTTAACAAAAGGTATTGATATGAAAAAGTTTTATTTGATATTGTCTTTCTTGTTGATTTTCTTGAGTTCTTTTGCTCAGAAAATCTCATATAGGGAGCTGCGGGATATACCCTATTCTTCTTCTAAAGATAACTATGCACAAGAGCGTTGCAAACTGGATATCTACTATCCCGAGAATAAAAAAAATTGTCCGACTGTTGTTTGGTTCCACGGAGGAGGCCTGACAAGTGGCAGTAAGTCTATCCCTGGAAAATTGAAGAATGCCGGTATGGTGGTAGTGGCAGTCAACTATCGTTTGCTGCCCAATGTTTCGATTGATACTTGTTTGGACGATGCTGCGACAGCCGTGGCATGGACTTTCCGGGAAGTAGAGAAGTACGGTGGGAGTCAGAAGAAAATCTTTGTTTCGGGACATTCGGCAGGCGGATATCTGACTGCCATGATTGGTTTGGACAAGAAATGGTTGGGAAAATGCCAAGTAGATGCCGATTCCATAGCAGGACTGATTCCTTTTAGTGGACAGGTAATCAGCCATTTTTCTTATCGGAAGATGAATGGCATAGACAATCTGCAACCCACTATTGATGAGTATGCGCCTCTATTTCATGTACGTAAGGATGCTTCTCCCTTGGTGCTTATTACCGGTGACCGCAACTTGGAACTTTTTGGGCGATACGAAGAGAATGCTTATATGTGGCGAATGATGAAGTTGGTCGGTCATGCAGAAACCTACCTTTATGAGATAGGCGGTCATGGACATGGACCGATGGGAGAACCAGCATTCTACATTCTGCGGCAGCATATCAAAAGGATATTGGGGCAGTCTCAAGATTGTTTGTAGGACATCTGTCATGCTATTACGAACTGTTCGTTTCTAAAAAAAGGTTCTTCCGAGAGGTGCGTACCAAAGAAAACATCAAGGCTGCACTTCTGGGGCTACTCCGGCAGCGCTTTCAGCTAAAGGGCAGGAACTCGCTACGCTCAAATAGCCTGCCCTTCTTCACGCTGAAATCACTGCCTCCGCTTGACGCCCCGAGACCATGCGGATGGGATGCAAACGCTCACACTGCGCAGCTTTCGGGCATAGGCGTAGGTGCGTGAACTCCGATGCTGTCAGACGCAGGTAAGGGGCGATTGTCTGAGCGGAGCGAGTTCGAGCCCCGTCTGCGGCGGCAGTATCGGAGTAGCACCAAAGATTCAGCCCAGGGCCTTTCTTTTTGATACTTTTTCTTTCGGACAAGCGAAAGAAAAAGTATAAGATAAATTCCCATTTATTAAAAAATACTTAAGTTTCGTTCTGCAATATTCTTAATGGAAACCAATTTGAGCGTTTTCTCTACCGAATCGAATATCATTTTTTCAGTAAGTTTTAGGTCTCATCTCCTTCATCTTTTTGAGTATTCCCCCTATCCATCGGATTTTCCGGTGAAAGCTGTTTGAACGAAAAGGCCGATAAGGTAAGGATGCTGAAGCTAAGGTTGGCAGTTGTAAACCTCAACTTGACGGATGCCGAAGTGATATTGGTATAACTTGTTGCATCTATAGATGCAACAAATAGTAATAAAGGTTTCACCGGAAAACCTGATGGATAGGGGGATGCGCAAACTAACTCCTGATAACTTCCCAAAAAATCCCCTACGCATTCCCCGGAAGACCCTAAACAAAAAGAGGCTGTATCATATTGATGCAACCTCTTTGATTTCTTAAAGCGGGATTGTATTATTCTCCCGGATGAATTGCTTCAGAAGGACAAACATCTGCACAAGTACCACACTCTGTGCAAGTCTCGGGGTCGATATGATAGATATCACCTTCAGAGATAGCGCCAACCGGACACTCGTCGATACAAGTTCCGCAAGCAATACAATCATCACTAATTACGTAAGCCATTTTCTTTTAGATTTAAATTATTATTAGTACTAATTCGTTCGACAAAAATAGTGGTTTTCTTTATTAGTTGCTATCAATCTTGATTAAAAAACGTATAATTTGTATATCGTCTAAATAAGAATTCAAGAAAGCGGCATAGTATACCGCAGAGACTGAAAAATGTTTGTTTTTGAACTTTTTGTAAATGGATTGTTTTGATATTATAGGATTTAGCTGGGACTTAAACCGGTTTTCAGCTTTTAAGAAAGAGTAGGATAGGTAAAAGTAATCACTGCGATTTCTCTTTCTTCGGCATTTTCGGTTTGACAGATACCTTTGAAAGCTTTTGTCGATAAATCAATCTGAGTGGCAAGGGAGGCAGACCTGTCAGTTCAAAAGCCTTGTTCAAGTAACTGATTCCTTCCTGATATAGATTTCCAATTTTGGGATACCGGCTGGAGAAGCAAGATATATACGTAGCAGGTTCTCTTATTCAACTTTTCAAAACGTTGGAAAATATTGGCTTGCTTGTCTTTGGGAATGCGGCAACCGGTATCTGTTACCGTGAATAGTACGGTGTTGTCCGTTTCTTTTTCCTGCTTTAGTACAATGTTGCCTTGCGGGGTGAATTTGGTAGCATTTATCAGTAGTTTAATCTGGATTTGCTGTAGGCGTGACCGTCAGCCTCTGTCTCAATAGCTCCATATAACCATTTTTGTTCTCAAAATGCTTGTTTGCCTCTTTTGTTTATTGCCTGCGAAAATAAATATAATACTTCGTTAAAATTACAGTTAATCCGTTGAAAACAAATGAGTTAGTAAATAATATTTAGTATAATAAGATAGGCCAAGTGGCTGATTTTCATTATCTTTAATGGTATCCTACCACACATTAAAGCAATGAACAAAACAGCACTTG
>NZ_JAMZEE010000110.1:0-711 GCF_024704895.1 Bacteroides muris (ex Fokt et al. 2023)
TTATTAGATTGTTATAACTCTTTAAATTCCTGCTCCATCCGGCACTTTCTCACGTAAAGTCCATCAATAATGTACTGGGTACAATACTTGGGAAGGGGGATAACAACAAGATCACGAGTACCCCTATCGGCATCGCGATACACACAACATTCCCTGCTGCTTTTTAGAATTGACTCAAGAAGAGAATTACACTTTTCAATCTCTTCCTTAATGGCTTTGGCCCTTTCAAATGATTCATTTTCCATAATATTCAAAAATAATGGTGTGATGTACATAGGGGTGGGAATTGTTGCTTGGTAGAATACCCCATCAGCTCCAGGTTAAAGATGTCCTCTCCGATTTCTTTCCACGCCGAATATACACCATACATACATTCACGCGCATAGAAAGGCGGCTTGTAGGGGTCGCATACACAGATTATCTGCACATGTGATTTTCTGTTGTATGATACCAGCTTCGTTCTGGAACTGTCGAATAAATCTCCAACGACATGTTGGCCAGGGCGGATATTGTAACAGTAACTGTTGTCCTGATACACGTCAAGGGTCTCCCAAAGATATGTCGGGAAATCTGTCATTTTCAAATCTCTCATATTACCGCATATTAGATAAACAACCAATTGCAAATCCTATTATCCCAATATTTATCATCAAGACGATAATATCAAAGAGAAAGAGAATTCGGTAAGATCCGGATGCTTTCCGCATTGCC
>NZ_JAMZEE010000111.1:0-683 GCF_024704895.1 Bacteroides muris (ex Fokt et al. 2023)
GACTTGCCGCCGTTCTGGGTCTGAGTGATTCGCCTCCCGTCATGAGTTGTCTGAGTCCATAGAGGTGGATTCGAAGTATCAACCTTGGAGAGCCAGGAGCGACTCCCCATCGTACAGATGGTGAGCTTTTTATATGGAGTATTAGCCGTGCGCCACTCACCGCCAGCCTTGACGGATTCGCCGTCACCACCCGGTGTACCAGGATTACCGTCAGCACCGTCCACGACCATGGGTATAGTTTCCCGGTCCACGACCTGCCCACCCACATAATAAACGAACTGCAGCTGCGTCGTGAAGTTCTTCGGGGAAATGGCCGTTCCGTTCTGTATCTCGACCTCTGCGCCTCCGTCCTTGCTGTATTTCAGTACGCCATCCGTCGTGATGGAAGTGCTACCGCCTACAGACTTGGTGCGTGTACATGACACGCTTGCCACACTATAAGTGCCGTCCTTCCGCTTGCTTACCGAAGATACGGAAGGCACCAGTCTATAGAGCACCGCATCACTGCCCGGATTACCGGCACGCACCCCGGCAACGGAGAATACCAGCTCACGGCTTATGTCCGTATCCTGTACCGTAGCCGTAACGGTTATCCTGACCTCTGAACGTGCAGGCATCGAAATGCCGGAAGCCACGGTAAACGCTATCACACCCGTATTGACATTGTAGCTCTCCGTGACACC
>NZ_JAMZEE010000112.1:0-635 GCF_024704895.1 Bacteroides muris (ex Fokt et al. 2023)
GCCCCTTAAACGTACAAGGTATGGCAGAGCAAGATATAAAGATGAACCAGTTCCAGACAGTGACGGATGTAGCGTACATCTATGCAGAGTCATCTAATGGTTCACAGGTTAAGATTAAGAAGAGTGATTTGGTAAATATTATGAATACATTAATAGGAGGCATATTTCCAAAATTGTATCCTACTCCTTTTATTGACAAAGTAAAAGGCTTCATCGTTAAAACTAAAATAAGTGTGGCGCAATATTGTGCCATACGGTTACAATGTTCTATAGGTTTTAACCAAAATCATATGGGTAATGAAAATTTCTCTGTTAACATTAAGTTTTGGGATAACAATTTTTCTAATGGTGATCTTTCCAAAGAAAATTACTTTTTATCAATATGTAACTATGTTATATGTTACGTTGATGATGACAATACTTTCAGTTTTTATATAAACAGCATGAGGGATAACCATTCCGGTGGCTATCTCATGCTGTATGCCATATCTAATGTTGCTGGAAACGCCAACCAGATTATTTCTATGAAAGCGGTAGCCGCAGAATATGTTGTTGGTTCTCATGCCAAGGAAAAGAAAATTCCCATTTCATAAGTCTTTATTAGGCTGTTCATTTTTCTTTCCAATCTCTTGCCC
>NZ_JAMZEE010000113.1:0-624 GCF_024704895.1 Bacteroides muris (ex Fokt et al. 2023)
CTCATGCCAAGGAAAAGAAAATTCCCATTTCATAAGTCTTTATTAGGCTGTTCATTTTTCTTTCCAATCTCTTGCCCCTTAAACGTACAAGGTATGGCAGAGCAAGATATAAAGATGAACCAGTTCCAGATAGTAAGTAATGCATCGTATGTATATGTGGAACTGGCCGATGGTAGCCAGGCGAAAATAAAGAAAAGTGATTTGGTGGAGCTTATTAGAGCAGCTATGCCAGTAGCTACACAAGCCTCTAAAGGGCTTATGCAAGCTAATGGATTTGAACAAGGTAAGTATATATCAAATGAAAAATACAATAATCAAATCAGTGCTGGTGTATATTCATCTACTGATAATTTAGAGAACATGGGAACTGGGATATTATTAGTGCTAAGAGGGATTCAATACACGGCCCATTTATACATTACTAACTCTGGAAGTCTATATATTAAAACCGTCCGTAGCAATGGAGAGATTCTAAGGGATTGGAAGTTAATAAATAATACCTAAATGTAAGAGAGTTTTTGAGTCTCCCTTTTTCTGCCTTATCTTCTGCCCCTTAAATGTGAGATTATGGCAGAGAAGCAGGATATAGCAATGAATCAGTTCCAGATAGTAAGTGGTGCACCG
>NZ_JAMZEE010000114.1:0-619 GCF_024704895.1 Bacteroides muris (ex Fokt et al. 2023)
TTAAGTACATGACAAAAATTTGAAAACATCGAATTTTGGGGTATAAGTCGGACGCATAAGTATGGTCGAAATCTCTTCCAATCCATATTTGACAAGCGACTTTGCCTTTCTTCCATGTTTCAGAATCCTTATCGCTTTAATATTTATATCTTTATGTTCACCAACGAGATACGCCCATACAAGAGCCACGCAGACCATCGCGACAAGTCTTGCGATGCGCTCCATATCACGCATGTGGGTGTCCTCGATGTTGAAGCCGGAAGATTTCATGGCTCTGAAGGCCGTTTCTATCTCCCATCGCTTTTTGTATGTCAAAATCGCGTCCTCGGGCCGATTGAAGCATATGAGAATCTGCAATTCCGGAACTCCATCGGAGTTTTTGATTCGGCTTCCGGCAAGATAGACATACTCACCTTTGTGAAGAAAGAGCTTATGGAAGAATTTCTCCTGACCGACCTTCAAATCATTGAACAGCCACCAGGCTCGGATTCTCTCGCCTGTGGAAGGTCTGACAATCCAGAAGTTTTGCCTGATGCGGATGTAATACCGTATGCGACGGCTGTTGAGCCATCCTGTCCATTCCTTTCCGATGAACTCGCGGTCTGCCACAAGGCAGTCG
>NZ_JAMZEE010000115.1:0-612 GCF_024704895.1 Bacteroides muris (ex Fokt et al. 2023)
AGCGCAAGACATACATTTGCCTGCTCCTCCACCGTGGTACCCCAGGTGCCTGAATTATACAAAGTTGTGGTCAAGCGATAGACTTCGCTGTTACGACGGGACAAGTCATCGCTATAGATAGGACTGCCGTCCATACCCAAATACATCAGATCGTGCGCGGCACGCTGAAGGAGGAGTGCTTCTTCTAAAAGAGACATGCTATTTTGATTTATGATTTCAGAGTTATGATTTATCTATCACCAATGACTAATCATTGATTATCGACGATTATTTGATTACTTCGATGAGGTCTGGATGGATGGTCGCAATGGCAACGGCGATGATACCTTGTATAGCAATCACTACACGACGATCACGGGCACCTTTTACCTTTAGAAAAACACCTTCTTGACCCTCGAAGTCGCCACCGGTGATACGGACTTTCGTACCTTTGGAGAGATTCAGTTCTTCGGGTTGGAAATAGAGAAGATGGTCATTATAGGTACCGGCGACGGCTATGAAACGCTGCATATCATGGTCGGGAATGATTATTTTCTGACCGCTACGGGTATCAGTAATATATTGCAAATAAGTAATTTGAGACTTAAATCGCTGCACTTCGGAAGGACGTGC
>NZ_JAMZEE010000116.1:0-610 GCF_024704895.1 Bacteroides muris (ex Fokt et al. 2023)
ATTCAACAAGGGGCAACCCATGCCCATGCGCAGGCTGAGCCCCACCGTGCTGAAGAGATTCGAAAACTTCCTCAGGCAGAGGAACTGCAGCTGGAACACCGTGTCAACCTACATCAAGGCGATACGCTCGGTTTTCAACCGGGCGGTGGACAGAAAGATGGTGCGGTATGTACCCAGACTGTTTGAGCATGTGTACACCGGCACAAGGGCGGACAGGAAGAAAGCACTGGAAACAGCGGATATCGGCTGCCTGGTAAGGGAGACGGAAAAGAGCCTGCAGGGAGGGAAACTCCCAAACACACGGCAGAAAACAAGGATTTTCTTCGTACTCATGTTCATGCTCAGGGGAATACCCTTTGTGGACCTGGCCTATTTGCACAAGAGGGACTTGCAGGGAAACACACTCTCTTATAGGCGAAGGAAGACGGGACGGGCGCTGACCGTGTCACTCACACCAGAAGCCATGCAGATGGTAAGGATGCTGGCGGACAGAGACCCCGACTACCCCTATCTGTTCCCCATCCTGCAGAGCGAGGAAGGTACGGAAGCGGCATACCGGGAATACCAGTCGGCACTAAGGGCATTCAACCAGCGTCTGGCAGTACTCAGG
>NZ_JAMZEE010000117.1:0-608 GCF_024704895.1 Bacteroides muris (ex Fokt et al. 2023)
CAAAGCCTGGGCTTGGGAAAGTCCGGGCTTTGCGCATAAAAAAAGGTTGTGCCAGCATTTTGACACAACCTCTTTTTTGTCTGCGATGGTTTGTCTCCTTTCTCCCTGAAAATTGACTTAAATCAATAAATGTGTTATGAAACATGTTTTTCTCTAATTTATTACTTGCCGTCTTGAACAAAGGTCTTATTTTTGTGTTGTAAAACATGAAAACAATAGAAAACTAGTAGATTTCTTAAGGATAACAAGATTGATTTTAGGAGGATAACAAAATGAAAATGTTAAAGAGTTTTTTTAAGCATGTCGGTGAGGCCGATAAGAACATTTGGGGTTACGTAATGCTTTAAGTATTTTCCCCTTTTGAAGTATTGAATTTTAGTTTTGAGGTATTGGTTTAATTTTTTAAGATTATGAAAAAGAAGATTGCAAATTCATTTAAGCACATTCTTGCCGTAGCTGGTAAGAATTGGATGGAGGCAATGAGGTATTATAGCCTTCAAATGTGAGTACGCTAACATTCAAGTATAGAACAAGAGGTTGTGTCAAAACGTTGGCACAACCTTTTTCTATAATTTATAGTCCTGTTATCTTTTCTTTTGTCTACGCCG
>NZ_JAMZEE010000118.1:0-594 GCF_024704895.1 Bacteroides muris (ex Fokt et al. 2023)
CATTGGTCATAGTGGCATTGGGAAAAGTCGTTCGGACAATCCGCATCATGGTCGGTGAAAGATCCAAAGTAACCTCTTTGACCGTCTTGCGCCTGGAGAGATGAATCATTTCAAGCACCTTTATGACGTCTTCAGACTTCGTGCCACGTATCATGGCCACAAGTGTACCTCTGCCACCACGTCCAGCACGGTTAGTGACAACTGTGTATAATTCTCCACAGCTCAAAGAAGTTTCGTCAATACAAAGGCCGGGACCTATGTTTTGTTTGAACAGGACATATTCTGAGGCATGACCTAGCTGGTCCCACTGTCGGTATGCGCTGATAAACTCCTTGTATTGGGAAGTTAACTGTTTACCGTTTACCCCATAAGCATCTGCTATGGAGCTTATGCTGGCCGGGGTAGTTTCAATCTTCTTCTTTTAAAAAAGCAACGAACTCAGGAGTGAGTTTCGTTCCTTCGGCAGTTAGATCATCGTAGGTATAAGAAAACGTTTCCCCGGTAGCTTTGTCATACCAGCGACGACGTCTTACGTGGAGATAAACAGGTTTGCCACGAAGAGGAAAGTCCTGAATCACTTTCTCATCAGTAAAA
>NZ_JAMZEE010000119.1:0-591 GCF_024704895.1 Bacteroides muris (ex Fokt et al. 2023)
AACAAACCTTGTGGGATGGTGCGGATTGAAACCACGCAATGATATAAGCAACAATAAAGTCAAAAGCAACAGGACGACGCATGGGAACCGATTCCTGCGTCAGATATTGATTGAAATATCCTGGGTCGCATCAAGAACCCGAAACTGCTTTTTCTCAAACTTCAGCTACGTGCAATGCACCCAACGCCATAAGAACAAGATGAAGATACAAGTAGCCATCGCCCGAAAGTTATTGGTCGCAGTATGGCACATGCTGACAAAAGACGAGGATTTTATAGATGTTTACCTCAAGCGGCTTGAAAAACAGGCGGAATGGCAAAATGATATTCAAGCATTAGAATCGTTATTGGTCGGATAGACCTTTCCGATATACCTCTATCGACAACATAATTACCTTTGTGCTGCCACATGAGCGCGTTTACAAAATTATTGTATCCATAGAGGGATTGGACACCGGCGTAGTCCTTTTAGGCTGAAGAGGAAAGTAACAAACTTTACTAGTTCAGACGACAAAATACTTGTCGTCTTAGACGTTTTGTGGGAAAATTTACGGACTATAAGTATAATTAATTAGATACAAGTAAGTTACAT